>NZ_JBEXPH010000191.1:0-14785 GCF_040611955.1 Streptomyces sp. NPDC006510
TGCAACGTCGCACCGATGTCCGACGTACGCGTCGTGGTCATCGACTGCACCGACACCGGCGCGTCCCCGCCCACCGCAACCGACCCGACCTGGATGCGCCGCGAGGGGCGGCGCATCGCGAGCGGCCGGGCCGGCAGCCCGGGGAGACCCAGTGCGACCGGTTCTCCGGCGGTCATGACGTCACCGGTTCCCGGAGCCGGTCTCGCGCGCCGCGCGCAGGGATTCCTTCAGCGATCCCATGGTGGCGAGCACGGCGGTGGGCTCGTAGCCGCAGTGCGCCATGCAGTTGGCGCAGCGCGGGTCCTTGCCCCGGCCGTACTTGTCCCAGTCGGTCTCCTCGATGAGCTGACGGTACGTCGGTACGTAGCCGTCGCTCATCAGGTAGCAGGGACGCTGCCAGCCGAACAGCGAATAGTTCGGAATGGCCCAGGCCGTGCACGGGAAGTCCGCCTTGCCCTCCAGGAAGTCCAGGAAGAGCGGTGAGTGGTTCAGCCGCCAGCGGGCCCGGTTGCCGCCCGCGAACGACTTCTTGAACAGTTCGCGGGTCTGCTCGACGCCCAGGAAGTGCTCCTGGTCGGGTGCCTTCTCGTAGGCATAGGCGGGCGAGATCATCATCTCGTCGACCTTCAGGTCGTCATTGAGGTAGTTGAGGACCTCGATGACGGTCTGCGGGGTGTCGGTGTTGAAGAAGGTGGAATTCGTGGTGACCCGGAATCCGCGCCGCTTGGCCTCCTTGATCGCCGCCACGGCCTCGTCGAAAACACCTTCCTTGGCGACCGATTCATCGTGCCGTTCCCGCAGCCCGTCGATGTGCACGGCGAAGGCGAAGTACGGCGAGGGTGTGAATTTCTCGATCTTCTTCCGCAGCAGCATCGCATTGGTGCACAGGAAGACGTACTTCTTGCGCGCCACCAGCTGCCGGACGATTTCATCGATCTGCGGATGCATCAGCGGTTCGCCACCCGCGATGGAAACCATCGGGGCACCCGATTCGAGCACGGCACCCACGGCCTGGGCCACCGGCATGCGCTGCTTGAGCACCCCTGCCGGGTGCTGGATCTTCCCGCAGCCCTCGCACGCGAGATTGCAGGCGTACAAGGGCTCCAGTTCCACGATGAGCGGGAATTTCTCCCGCCTGCGGAGCTTCTGTTCGATGAGGTACGTCGCAACCTTGATGGACTGACGGAGCGGCATGGCCATCTGGCTCACCTCCTGGGGAGCAGCAAAGATCGGTGCCATTCGTAGAAAGCCGGCAGGACGGCACGGAGAACCCGGAAAGCCGATATTCCACCGCGTATCGTGCCGATGCGGACGAGCTCATGCTCCGGAGCATCCACGACCACCCGTACGGCGGCAACCGGGCGCGGCCCGGACCGCAGAGCGGTGCGCAGAGTGGCGGCGGACTCCATGTCCACCGCGATCGCTCCGGTGGCCCGCAGCTCGGCCCGCTCATGTCCGCGTACGACGTGGGCGGAGCCGGTCAGCGGACCGGTGTGGACGGCGCGGCCGGGCACCGCCCTGGCCAGGGCCTCGGCGAGCAGGCCCGTGCCGGTGCAGGCCGTCGAGTCCCCGGCCTCCCGGGTCTCCTCGGCGACCACCAGGTCCCCGGGGTGCATTCCGGGCAGCAGCCCGGCGCAGAATCCGGAGGCGAGGACCGCCGTACCGGGCGCCCGGTCCTGGCCGAGCGCCCGTGCGACGGCCGCCTCTGCGGCCCTGGGCCCCATGCCCGTACGGAGTACGGTCAGCGGGCCCGGAGCGGCACCGGCCCTGCCTCGGCCGCTGCGCAGGGCGAACTGCTCGATGCCGAGCGCGCAGGCGATCAGCAGCGGCGCCGCGGGGCCGGCCGGCCCCGGGCCGTCGGCCATCAGGCCCCCTTGCGGGTGGCCGCGCGGTCGGCGAACGGTTCGCCGTACACGTACCGCCCGAGTGCGGTGAGCGGGAACACCTGCCGGTAGAGGTGGTAGTTGATGGAGAAGTCCCACGGGAATCCGGTGCCGGTGAAGTACGGCTCGTCCCAGGAGCCGTCGGCCTGCTGCGTCTCGCTGAGCCAGGACACTCCCCGCTGTACGGCCCTGCTGTCCCGCCGTCCCGCGGCGAGCAGCGCGAGCAGCGCCCAGGCGGTCTGGGAGGGAGTCGAGGCGCCGTGCCCGATCCACTTCTCCTCCCGGTACGAGCGCAGGTCCTCGCCCCAGCCGCCGTCGTCGTTCTGCACGGACTCCAGCCAGCCGACCGCGCGGCGGATCGCCTGGTGCGTCACGGGCAGTCCGGCGGCCACCAGTGCGGGCACCACCGACCCCGTGCCGTATACGTAGTTGACGCCCCAGCGGCCGAACCAGGCACCGCTCGCCTCCTGTTCGGCGAGCAGCCACTCGATGCCCCGCCGGGTGACCCGGTGACCGGACCGCCCCTCGACGGCGAGCATCTCGACCACGTGCCCGGTGACATCGGCGGACGGCGGGTCGATGACCTCACCGAAATCGCAGAAGGGCAGCCGGTTGGGGAACGCGCTGGTGTTGTCCGCGTCGAAGGCGCCCCAGGCCCCGTTGCGGGACTGCATGCCGATGTTCCAGCGGACGCCGCGCTTGATGGCGGCCTCGATGCGGGCCCGGTCGGGGTGGCGGACCCGGCGCAGTGCCAGGACCACCTCGGCGGTGTCGTCGATGTCCGGGTAGTTGTCGTTGTGGAACTCGAAGGCCCAGCCGCCGGGGTTGAGCCGGGGGCGGCGCACGGACCAGTCGCCGGGCCGGACGATCTCCTCGCCGAGCATCCAGTCCGCGGCCCTCACGAGCGCCGGGTGGTCGGGGCGGACCCCGGCGTCGGCGAGGGCGATGGTGGCGAGGCAGGTGTCCCACACCGGGGACTGGCAGGCCTCGATCATCCGGGCGCCGTCCTCGCGCCAGACGGCGAACCGGTCGAGCGATTCGAGTCCGGCCCGCATCACCGGGTGGTCCAGGTCGTAGCCGAGCAGATGCAGGGCGATGACGGAGTACACGGCGGGCGGCTGGATGCCTCCCCAGCAGCCGTCGTTCTCCTGGCGCTCGATGATCCAGCGGGCCGCGGCGTTCATCGCGGTCCGGCGCAGCTTGCGCGGTGCGACCCGGTGGTAGACGTGCAGTGCCTTGTCCAGGCGCTGGAAGACGCCGTCCCAGCTCGCGGCCGGTGCGGGGCGCCTGGGCGGGTTCGGATTGCGTGGATCGGTGTGCAGTTCGTCGAGCGGGAAGGGGGCCGGGCGTACCGGCCGCTTCGCCGAGACGATGGTGAGCGGCACGATGGTCTGGCGGGCCCAGCAGCCGAAGTCGTAGATGTTGAGCGGGGCCCATTTGGGAAAGAACATCAGCTCGGGCGGGAGCTCCGGCAGGTCGTCCCATTTCCACCAGCCGAACAGGGCGAGCCAGATCCGGGTGAAAACCCGGGCGGCCGCGATTCCGCCCTGCTCCCGGATCCATCCGGACGCGCGGGCCATGTGCGGTTCGTCCGGCCGGTCCCCGGCCAGCCGCAGGGCCACGTACGCCTCGATGGTGGTGGAGAGTTCGCCGGGGCCGCCGTGGAAGGTGGCCCAGGTGCCGTCGCCCAGCTGTTCGCCGCGGATGAAGCGGCCGGCCGCTTGGACGGTGTCCGGGTCCTGGATACCGAGGAATTGACGGAGCAGCAGGTCCTCGGCGTCCATCGTGACGTTGGTGGCGAGGTCGCCCTTCCACCAGCCCTGCTCGTCCTGCCTGCCGAGGAGGTGCTCCACCGAGCGTTCCGCGGCCCGCCGCGCGGCGGCGAGCACGTCGTCCGCGGCGATGGTTGTGTCGGTCGGTTTACTGGCCGAGGCTGCGCGGGGGTTCACGGCCCCGGTGCTTCCGTCGGTCGTCGCTGTCATGGCTTCCCCTTCGTGCAGTCTGGTCCTCTGCTGTGCTGGGGTCTCCGTCGGCCGGCGCCCGGTTACGGGCACCGGCCGGCGACTGCGAGTCATATGGAGCAGATGGTGATCATCTCTTTCGTACGACGACGAAGTCCGCGAGCGCCGTGAGCTGCGCCCGCACGGTCTGCGGCATGTCGACGCGGTGCAGCGCCTCGATGGCGACCGCATGCTGTCGACGGGCCTCCTGGGCGGTCCACTCGCGCCCGCCCGCCTCCTCGATGAGTGCCGCACGGGCTGCGAACTCCTCTTCGGAGAAGCTGTCGAAATCGCTGCTCTTGGCGTCGGCCGCGAGCAGTTCGCCCAGGCGCTCCGATGCCGGGCCGCCCGCGGCGAGCGCGGCGACGACCGGCAGGGACTTCTTGCGCTGGCGCAGGTCGCTCCAGGTCTGCTTGCCGGTGGACTCGGGGTCGCCCCAGATGCCGAGCAGATCGTCCACGGCCTGGAAGGCGAGGCCGAGGTGGTATCCGTACGCCTCCAGGGTGTCGGCGGTCCGGTCGTCGGCGCCGCCGAGGACCGCGCCGATGGAGCAGGCGCAGGCGAGCAGGGCACCGGTCTTGTTGCCCTCCATCTCCAGGCACTCCTCGACGGTGACCCGTTCGCGGTGCTCGTAGGAGATGTCCTGGGCCTGCCCGTCGATGAGCTTGCGGCTGGCCGCGGTCAGCCGGCGGGTCGCGCGGCCCGCCTCGACGGTGCCGAGCTCCAGCAGGACCTCGTTGGCGAGGGCGAAGAGTGCGTCGCCGACCAGGATCGCCTGGGCGGGGCCGTGCACCTTCCAGACGGTGTCGCGGTGGCGGCGCTGTTCGTCACCGTCCATCAGGTCGTCGTGCAGCAGCGAGAAGTTGTGCACGAGTTCGACGGCCACGGCGCCGGGGACGCCGGCCTCCGCGGCGGCGCCGGCGGCCTCCGCGGACAGCAGGGCGAGGGCCGGGCGGACGGCCTTGCCCCCGTCGCCGTCGGCGGGCTGTCCCTGGGCGTCGATCCACCCGAAGTGGTAGGCGGCGACGGTGTCCATGGGCGGTGCGAGCCGGTCAACGGCGGCCCGGAGCACCGGCGTGGAAAGGGCCCGTCCGCGCTCCAGAAGCGCGGTGACGTCCGTGGTGTCTGCCACGGTGTCGAAAGCCGGATTCGCCGGGGTCACTGACTCTCCTCTTGTTCCGGTGGTACTGCTCATGCCGCCTCCTGCAGCGGATGTTCATGGGAGCGGCCGAGCGCCCGGAGGGCGGCGTCCGCCGCGCTGAACCCGCTGCGGACGGCGCCCTCCATCGTCGCGGGCCAGCCGGTGGCCGTCCAAGCCCCGGCCAGGCAGAGGCCGGGGGCACGGGTGCGGGCACCGGGCCGCAGCCGGCCGACGCCGGGGGCGGGGGCGAAGGTCGCCGTGCGCTCCCGCGTGACGAAGAAATCCCTGATGCCGGCCCCGCGCGCGGCCGGCAGGAGCCGCTCCAGCTCGGGCAGGTAGCGGCTGCGCAGCTCCGCGACGGGGAGGTCGATCTCCTCGTCGGCGGCGGACTGGGACACGGCGAGGTACTGCCCGGGTCCGGTGAGACCCGAGGCGTCCGTGCGGTCGAAGACCCACTGGACCGGGGAGCCGAGCGCGGCGAAGAACGGGCGGCGCAGCACCTTGCGGTCGTAGACGACGTGCACGTTGAGGATCGGCGAGGTGCCGATGTCGAGCAGGCGCCCGGGCTCGTCGAGTGCGCCTGCGGGCAGCAGGTCGTGGGTCTCGCGCTGCGGTACGGCGAGGACGACGGTCTCCGCCTCGATCCGTTCGCCGCCGGTGTCCACGATCCACCCGCCATCCGCCGTACGGGTGACGGCGGTGGCCTTCGTGCGCAGCTCGGTGCGCACTCCGGCGGAGTCGAGAGCCTTGCGCGCCAGCGTGTCGTGCACCTCACCGAGGGGCACGCTCGCCCAGCCGATGTCGGCGGCGCCGGGCTCGGAGAGGAGTCCGGTCTTGAAGACCTTCGCGGCCAGGGCCAGCGAGGAGTTCGGCGCGGTGGCGTTGAGCGTGGCGACGCCGACCAGGTCCCACAGGGCCTCGATGGTGCGCGGCGACTGGCCGTGCCGGGCGAGCCAGCTGCCGAAGTCGACGGTGTCGAGCGCGGGGTCGTCGGGGTCCAGGCGGCCGAGTGCCAGTGCGGCGCGGCCGACGCCCGCCCGCTCGGCGAGCGAGAGGTGCGGGTAGCCGGCCAGCCCGGCGGCGAGGTGGAAGGGCACCGGCAGCGCGTTGCGGCGCAGCCGTCCCAGCCGGGGGCCCGAGGAGCGTCCGACGTCGAGAACGGGCACGTCCAAACGGTTTTGCAGCGGCGCCAGGCGCGCCCCGTCGACGCGGTCGAGGAACCAGCGGTAGGCGGTGCAGCAGCGCAGATAGACATGCTGGCCGTTGTCGACCGTCAGTTCGCCGCGCCGGAAGGAGAAGGCGAGGCCGCCGAGCCGGGGCCGTCCTTCGAGCAGGGTCACGTCAAGCCCGGCGTCGGCGAGACGGAGCGCCGAGGTGACTCCGGCGATTCCGCCGCCGATCACGACCGCACGGGAGGAACGCGGGGTGTGGTCCGTCATGCGTCCTCCTTTCGCCAGGTCACTTCAGTCAGTGACGCGTCAGCACAGCGGAGGGTTGACCGCCGGGCGGATCGGGTCTCCGTGTTGCACATGGTGCGCGAGATGTCCGTGCGGCGCATCAGACACGCCCCCTGGTCGTACGCCGGGAGATGTACCGGGCGTCGAGACCCGACAGACCTCGCACCGCCACGTACGCCTTCTCGCGGCCCGGCAGCGAGACCCGGCCGCGCAGCACCGCCTCGGGGTCGCGCTCGATCCGGTCGAGCAGCCGCCGGTAGATGCCCGCCATGGCCGCGACACACGCGCCGCTGCGCCGGTCCAGCATGGGCAGCAGCCGGTATCCCTCGGCGAACAGTGTGCGGGCGCGCCGCACCTCGAAGTGGACGAGGCCCGCGAAGTCGGCGCCGGGCGGTGGTGTGGCCCGGTGGAAGCCGGCCGAGCAGCCGAACTTGGCGAGGTCGTCGGCGGGCAGATACGTACGCCCGTTGCCGGCGTCCTCGCGGACGTCGCGCAGGATGTTGGTCAGCTGGAGCGCGAGTCCGAGCGTGTCGGCGTACTCCGCGGCCCGGTCGGCCCCCGGCGCGCCGGGCTCCGTACCGAAGACGCCCAGGCTGAGGCGGCCGATGGCGCCCGCGACACAGCGGCAGTAGACCTTGAGGTCGTCCCAGGTCTCGTACGTCGCCCCGCGCACATCCATCAGCACGCCGTCGATGAGCTCGTCGAGCCCGCCGAGCGGGAGCGGGAATCTGCGCGCGGCGTCGGCGAGCGCGACGGCCACCGGGTCGGTGTCGTCCTCGTCGACCGCGCCGTCCCGGATCCGGTCCAGGACGGTACGGGTGCTCTCCAGACGGGCCCGCTTGGTGTCCGCTTCCAGCTCGCCGTCACCGATGTCGTCGACGCGACGGGAGAAGGCGTACAGCGCCGACATGGCCTGTCGCTTCTCGGCCGGCAGCAGCCTGATGCCGTACGCGAAGTTACGCGCCTGCTGTCCGGTGACCGCCTCGCAGTAACTGTATGCGGCCTGTACCGGTGCCGACATGTACGTCGTCTGTCCCTCCACGGTCCGGCTCACCCCTCTCTACGCGCTCTTCGCAAGACAACTCCCACCTCGCGCAGCAGGCTGGGCTTGGTGGGCTTGGGTGGTCCGGGCAGTACGTCGAACCCGGCGGCCGCGATCGCGGTGAGGGCGGCACGCCCCCCTCCCACGAATCCGGCGAGAAGCAGCTTGAGCCTGCCGTGGACGCTACCCACCAGAGGGGTGCCTTCATTCAGCAGTTCCCGAGCGCGTTCCGCTTCGTACGCGACCAGTGAACGCACCGATGCGCCCCCCGAGGGTGCGGCCAGATCGGCCTCCCCGACATGGAACCGTGCCATGTCCTCGGCGGGCAGATAGATCCGGTCGCGGCCGAGGTCCTCGGTGATGTCCTGGAGGTGCTCGACGATCTGCAGGGCGGTGCAGACGGCGTCGGAACGGCGGATGCGTTCGGGGCTGGCGGTTCCGGTGATCTGGAGGACCAGCCGGCCCACGGGGTTGGCGGAGAGCTCGCAGTAGGCCAGGAGCTCCTCGTACGTCCCGTAGCGGCGGACCTTCTGGTCCTGCCGGTTCGCCTCGATGAGGCCGAGGAAGGGTTCCGGGGTGAGCGCGCAGCGCCGCACGGTGGGGCGCAGGGCGCGCAGCAGGGGGTGGCGGGGGCCGTCGCCCGAGGTGTCGAAGACCCGGTGCAGATCGGCCTCGAAGGCGTCGAGCATGGCGAGCCGGTCCTCGGACCGGGCGGGATCGAGGCCGAGGTGACGGGCGTCCGCGCCGCCGGGGGCGAGGTCGCCGTCGCCGATGTCGTCGACCAGGCGCGCGTAGCCGTAAACGGCCATCAGGTCGTCGCGCCAGGCGCGGGGCAGGAAGAAGGGGGCTACGGGGAAGTTCTCGTCCGCCGCCTTGTCGAGGGTGCTGGGCGCGACGTCATCGGGGTGCGTCTGCCGGGTACGGGTCACCACGGACCGCCCGGTGCTGGGACGGCGTGAGCACCTCGGAGCTGGAGATTTTCCGTCATTGCCGTCACATCTCCCGTTCTACACTGCTGACCCAAAACATCCCATTCCGGACACGCCGCCCGCTCTGCCGAGTGCAGAGCGCTGCCTACGGGCCATACAGCCAGGCGCTATCGCCCCACTTGCCTCGAATCAGCACCGGTACAGCTTACGTTGTACAACGCTCATCCATACGGCGGGGTGTTGCGCGCGTTACAGGAACGCTTCCCGCCCCGCCAACCTTCCCCGTACGAACGGGAATTGACGTCATCCGACGGGACGAGATCCTGCGCGGGACATACCGCCGGGCGTGGAGAGCGCCGGCGGTTATCCACGATCCGGATACCGCGGCGGCCCCCGCCGGAGGGCTCCGGCGGGGGCCGCCGCGGTGCCGGAGGACCGGGCGAACCGCTATTTTCCGGTCTCGCGCTCGTACGCCTTGAGCACCTCGTCCGTCGGGCCGTCCATCAGCAGCTCACCCTTTTCCAGCCACAGCACCCGGTCGCAGGTGTCGCGGATGGACTTGTTGCTGTGGCTGACCAGGAAGACGGTGCCGGCCTCCTTGCGGAGCTCCCGGATGCGCTTCTCGGAGCGGATCTGGAACTTGCGGTCACCGGTCGCCAGCGCCTCGTCGATCATGAGGACGTCGTGGTTCTTGGCGGCGGCGATGGAGAAGCGCAGACGCGCGGCCATGCCGGAGGAGTACGTACGCATCGGCAGGGTGATGAAGTCGCCCTTCTCGTTGATGCCGGAGAAGTCGACGATCCCCTGGTAGCGCTCACGGATCTCCTCGCGCGACATGCCCATCGCGAGGCCGCCGAGCACCACGTTGCGCTCACCGGTCAGATCGCTCATCAGCGCCGCGTTTACGCCGAGCAGCGACGGCTGCCCGTCGGTGTAGACCTTGCCGTGCTCGGTCGGCAGCAGACCGGCGATGGCCCGCAGCAGCGTCGACTTGCCGGAGCCGTTGGTGCCGATGAGGCCGATCGCCTCGCCTCGGTAGGCGGTGAAGGAGACACCGCGGACGGCGTGCACCTTGCGCACACCGCGCGATTCGCCCTTGCCGCGGCGCATGATCCGGCTCAGCGCCGCGGTGGCGCTGCCCTTGCCGCCGCCGGCGCCGTTGACGCGGTACACGATGTGCACATCGTCGGCGATGACGGTGGGGACGCGCCCCGGAGTCTTGTCGTCAGCCACGGCCGTACCGTTCCTCTGCCTTCCAGAAGTACACGAAGCCCACGAGGCCGATCAGGACCGCCCAGGTCAGCGCCACGATCCAGACGTGCGCCGGCAGGTTCCCCGCGCCGTAGCCGTCGATCAGCGCGAAACGGACCAGGTCCATGTAGATCGCCGCCGGGTTGTACTGCAGCACGTTGGCGATCCAGTCCGGCTTGTCCTTGAGCATCACCGGGATGGAGAACATGACGCCCGACGCGTACATCCAGGTCCGCATGACGAACGGCATCAGCTGGGCGAGGTCGGGGGTCTTGCTGCCGAGCCTGGCCATGATCATCGCCAGACCGGTGTTGAAGACGAACTGCATGGCCAGCGCCGGGATGATCAGCAGCCACGAGAGGCTCGGGTAGCTGCCGAAGGCGATGGCCACGGCCGCGAGCACGATCATCGAGAACAGCAGCTGCTGGAGCTGCTGGAGCGAGAACGAGATGGGCAGCGAGGCACGCGGGAAGTGCAGTGCCCGGACCAGTCCCAGATTGCCGGAAATGGCCCGCACGCCCGCCATCACCGAACTCTGGGTGAAGGTGAAGACGAAGACGCCGGTCACCAGGAACGGGATGAAGACCTCCTGGGTCATTCCCTTCCTGGTGCCCAGGATCAGCCCGAAGATCAAGTAGTAGACCAGGGCGTTGAGCAGCGGTGTGGCCACCTGCCACAGCTGGCCGAGCTTCGCCTGGCTGTACTGGGCGGTCAGCTTCGCCCTGGAGAACGCCATGATGAAGTGGCGCCGGCCCCAGAGCTGCCGGATGTACTCGAAGAGCCCCGGCCGGGCGCCGCTCACCGTCAGGCCGTACTTGGCGGCCATCTCGGCCGAGCTCAGGCCGTCGTCGGCGGATGGTGGGGTGCTCAGTGCGACCGCACCGTCATGGGTTGTGTCACTCACCAGATGAAACTCTCGTATTCAAGATGCGCAGCCAGTCGCGGGCGCGGCTCGGAGCGGACAGGTCCCGTGGAGAAAACGTTCGTCCCATGCTCTCAGAGGTGAGCCTCTCAGATCACGGGAGGTCGGCCGAGTCTGGTCAGCCGCCATACCGTGCGCCACTTCATCGGACGGCGGGTTCCGCACGGAGTGGACCAGCCTTCCCGGAAGCCGCCGAACCAGGCCTTCAGCGCCGGGCCCGAGGGCCTGCGGAGCAGGGTCAGCAGCAGCCACACCCCGAGGTAGACGGGGACCAGCGGCACGGGCAGATTGCGTCGGGCCAGCCAGACCCGGTTGCGGGCCACCATGCGGTGGTACACCGCGTGCCGCGAGGGAGCGGTCGTCGGATGGTTGAGGACCATGTCCGCGCGGTAGTCGATCATCCAGCCGGCGTCCAGCGCCCGCCAGGCGAGATCGGTCTCCTCGTGCGCGTAGAAGAACCGGCCGGGCAGCGGCCCGACCTCGGCGATGACCTTGGTGCGTACGGCGTTGGCGCCGCCGAGGAAAGTCGTCACGCGTGAGGAGCGCATCGGGTCGGCGGCCCGCAGCCGCGGCACGTGGCGGCGCTGCGTGACACCGGTGTCCGGGTCGGCGATGCGGAAGCTGATGATGCCCAGCCGAGGATCGGCCTCGAAGGCCTGCCGGCACAGCTCGGCGGTGTCGGTGAGCGGCAGCAGTCCGTCGTCGTCGAGGAAGAGCAGGGCGTCCACGTCGGCGCCGCACGGGCCGAAGGCCTCGATCCCGACGTTGCGGCCGCCGGGGATGCCCAGGTTCTCGGGCAGCTCGACGGTCCGCACACCTGCGGGGACGTCCGGTACGGGGGCGCCGTTGCCGACGACCACCACCTCGATCCGGTCGCCGTTCTGCCCGGCGACCGAATCGAGGAGGGCGCGGAGCTCTTCGGGGCGGTTGCCCATCGTGATGATGACCGCGCCGAGTTTCATGGGCTTGCTCACTTCAGCCTGCTCGACGCCAGGATCGACACGAGGTGCAGGAGCGTCTGGAGCAGCGCGATGCCCGCCAGCACCGCGACCATGAGCCGGCTGAAGAAGAGGTCGTCCCGGACCGCGTCGAGGACAGCCGCCACCAGGACGACCAGTGACGCCTCGACCCCGAGGATCAGCCGGTGGAACTTGAGCGCGCCGGCGGCCCGGCGGGCGAGCGCCATTCCGGACGAGCGCGGCTCCGACGCGGCCTCCTTGACCGGCGGCAGCCCGCCCTGGTGGCGCGCGACCCCGACGAGGTCGGTCTCGGCCTTGATCAGGATGGCGCCGAGGGCCGCGAGCGTGCCCAGGAAGGCCCAGAGCCAGTCGATCCGCCCGGTGCCCCACAGGTCGGCGGCGCGCAGCCCGAAGCCGACCAGCACGGCCGCGTCGCAGAGGTACGCGCCGACCCGGTCCAGGTAGACCCCGCCCAGGGAGAACTGCTTCTTCCAGCGGGCCACCTCGCCGTCGACGCAGTCGAGCAGCAGGTAGAGCTGGACCATGAGCACCCCGAGCAGCGCGCCGGGAATGCCCGGAACGAGCAGGGCCGGTGCGGAGAGCACACCCGCGACCGTCATCACATAGGTCAGCTGGTTGGGGGTGACCCTGGTGTTCACCAGGTGCCGGTCGATGCGCAGCGAGATCTCGCGCATGTAGAGCCGACCCGCCCAGTGCTCACCGCTGCGCCGGTCCTTCACACCCGGGGGGTGCACGACCGGGCGGAGTTCAGCTATGGATGGCTTTTGCATAGTCGGCGTACGCGTCCCTGATCTGGTCGGTGGACAGGTTGAGGTGTTCCAGGATCGTGAAGCGCCCCGGCCGGGTCTGCGGGGCGTAGTCGACGGCCTGGACGAACTCGTCGGCGGTGAAGCCGATCTCTTCGGGTAGCACCGGCAGGCCGTGACGGCGCAGGGTGACCGCCATGAGCAGCGACTCCTCGCGCGCCCCGCGCAGATGCATGGCGAAGCAGGCACCGAGGCCGACCTGCTCGCCGTGGCTGGCCGCGCGCTTGGGGTACAGCAGGTCGAAGGCGTGGTTGATCTCGTGGCAGGCGCCCGAGGCCGGCCGGGAGTCCCCGGCGACCGACATCGAGATGCCGGTCAGTACGAGTCCCTCGGCCAGCACCTTGAGGAAGGCGTCGTCGCCGATCCCGCCGGGGTGGCGCAGCACCGCCTCGCCCGCCTGCCGGGCCATGGCCGCCGCGAGACCGTCGATCTCCTCGCCGTTGACCTCGTGGGCGAGCTCCCAGTCGGCCACGCAGGAGATGTTGGAGACCGCGTCGCCGATGCCGGAGCGCACGAAGCGGGCCGGTGCCTGGCGGACGGTGTCGAGGTCGATGACCACGGCGATCGGGGTGGGGACTCCGTAGGAGCCCCGGCCGTTGTCGTTGTCGAGCGTCGCGACCGGTGAGCAGAGACCGTCGTGGGCGAGGTTCGTCGCCACCGCGACCATGGGCAGCCCGACCCGCGCCGCCGCGTACTTCGCCACGTCGACGATCTTGCCGCCGCCGAGGCCGACCACGGCGTCGTACCGGTTGCCCTTGATGTCGTCGGCCAGCTTGACCGCCGAGTCGAGGCTGCCGTCGGTCACCGGGTACCAGTGGGCGCCGGGCAGCGCGGGGGTCAGCCGCTCGCGCAGGGCGCGCCCCGAGCCGTCGCTGATCGCGACGGCGAGCTTGCCGGAGGCGGAGATCCGCTGGTCGGCGAGGAGGCCGGCCAGATCGTCCAGGGCGCCGCGACGGATGTCGACGACGACCGGGGACGGGATGAGCCGGGTCAGTACTGGCACGCGATCTCACGGCCCTTCGCGAGGTCGTCGTGGTTGTCGATCTCCACCCACCTCACTTCGCCTATGGGGGCCACGTCGACGGTGAAGCCGCGGTTCACGAGCTCCTGGTAGCCGTCCTCGTAGTAGAGGTCGGGGTCGCGCTCGAAGGTCGCCTTCAGGGCGTCCGCGAGCTCCTCGGCGGCCTCGGGCTCGATGAGGGTGACGCCGATGTACTCACCGGTCGCGGTGGCCGGGTCCATCAGCTTGGTGATGCGCCGCACACCCTTGCCGTCCTGGGTGATGACCTTCATCTCCTCGTCGGCGAGGTGCTTCACCGTGTCGAGGGCGAGGATGATCCGCCGGCCTTCGCCACGGGCCGCGAGCAGGGTCTTCTCGACCGAGACCGGGTGGACGGTGTCGCCGTTGGCCAGGATCACGCCGCGCTTCAGGACCTCGCGGGCGCACCACAGGGAGTAGGCGTTGTTCCACTCCTCGGCCTTGTCGTTGTCGATCAGGGTGAGGGTCACCCCGTACTTCGCCTCAAGTTCGGCCTTGCGGTCGTACACGGCTTCCTTGCGGTAGCCGACGACGACGGCGACCTCGGTGAGGCCGATCTCCGCGAAGTTGGCCAGCGTGAGGTCCAGCACCGTCTGCGCAGCACCGTCCTGTTCAGGGCCCACAGGCACGAGCGCCTTCGGAAGCGTGTCGGTGTAGGGGCGCAGACGCCGTCCTGCACCGGCTGCCAGTACGAGGCCGATCATGCGGGTTCTCCTTCGTCGTGAACGGCGGGTGCTCCGGAGGACACCCAGAAGCGGATGGACTCCACGAGCACCACCAGTGCCACCGCCACCGCGAGCGCGGTGAGTGCCATGGTGAAAGCCGGATGCTGAGTGAATACGGCGGCGAGTACGGCCACCACCAGGGTGCGGCCCTCGTGCCCACCGATCGTGCGTACCAGCCACTGGGGCGGCGCGCCGGTGCCGCCGCGAATGCGGTACACCGTGTCGTAGTGATGGTAGGCGACGGCCGAGACCAGTCCGAAGGCTGCGGGAAGGGCTCCCGGGACGTCGCTGCGGGCGGCGAGGACGAGGATGGTGCAGTACTCCGCCGCCCTGAATATCGGGGGCACGAGCCAGTCGAGGGCGCCCTTGAGGGGGCGGGCCACGGCCACGCCGGAGCAGATCGCGTAGAAGACCGCGGCGAAGATCATCTGCTTGCTGCCGAAGGGCTGCTGGAGCGCGGCGGCGATCAGCGCGCCGGCGCCGACGAGTGCGATCACCGGGGCGCTGAAGGCGCCCGGGATCCGGGGGCCCCGTGCCGCGACGAACTGGGCGACGGCTCCGGAGTCGGCCAGCTCGGCGAGTGCCCGCGCGGCGCGGTCGGTGCGCTCGG
>NZ_JBEXPH010000192.1:0-14769 GCF_040611955.1 Streptomyces sp. NPDC006510
GCGACCGCGCGCTCGGTGCCGCGCAGCGTGGTCCTGGCGGGCGCCGGGCCGGTGGCTGCGGGCCTGTCCGGGCTGCCCGCCTCGCGGGAGGCCGCGGAGCTGGTGGTGCGGGTGCTGCGGGAGCGGGCCGCGCGGCTGCCGGCCGGGGAGGTGGTGTCGGCGGTGGCGGCGTACGACGAGGTGGTCCCCGAGGCGACGGTGCTCCGGCTGCTCGACCGGGTGGAGCCGTTGTGGGAGTCGCTGTCGGGGCCGGTGCACGCGATGGTGGAGCACGACCGGGTGCACGGTTCGGCGTACGGCGACTCGGTCGCCGCCTACCTCGACGCGTCCTGCGACACGGGCACGGCCGCGCGGCGCCTCAATGTGCACCCCAACACCCTGCGGTACCGGCTGCGCCGGGCCCGGGAACTGTTCGGCGTCGATCCTGCCGACCCCGCCGTGCGGCTCCTGGCGGAGATCGGACTGCGGCTCGCGACCCGCCGTTGATCGTTCGGTTGTCCGGTACGTCAAAGGAATCGGGCAGGCGTCGTCGTGTCGGTCGAAGACGCGCCGTCCCCTGCGCGCCGAAGCTGTTCGTACCTGACGACGTGGCAGACGAAGGGGTGTTGTGGTGGTTGGCATGACTTCAGGCTCGACGGGCCGACAGCGCGGTGACCGCCGCACGGCGGCACTGGCGCGTGCCGTCGAGGACGGACTGCTCGGTCCGCACTCGCCCGTGGTCGGTCTCCTCGACGTGGACGGTGTGCTCGCCGCGGTGGACGCGCTGAACGAGGCGTTCGAGGGGCCCGCCCCGGTACTGCACACGTTCGCGGCCAAGGCGTGCGGCCTGGTGCCGGTGCTGCGGCTGCTCGCGGACGCGGGGATGGGGTGCGAGGTGGCCTCGCCCGGTGAGCTGGAGCAGGCGCTGGCGGCCGGGTTCGCATACGACCGGCTGGTCTTCGACAGCCCGGCGAAGACGGTCGAGGAACTGGAGTTCGCGCTCGCCCATGGCATCGCGATCAACCTGGACAACTTCCAGGAGATGGCCCGGGTGGACCGCCTGCTGGCCGGCCGGGAGGCCGCCGGACCCATCGGGCTCCGGGTGAACCCGCAGGTGGGGGCGGGGGCCATCGGCGCGATGAGCACCGCGACCGCGACCTCGAAGTTCGGCGTCGCGCTGCGTGATCCGGGAGCCGTCGACGCGGTGATCGAGGCCTTCGAGCGCCGGCCCTGGCTCAACCGGCTGCACGCGCACGTCGGTTCCCAGGGCTGCCCGCTGCCGCTCATCGCCGAGGGCATCCGCGCGGCGTACGAGCTGGCCGAGCGGATCAACACCCGGCTGGGCCACGCCCGGATCACCGGGCTCGACATCGGCGGCGGCCTGCCCGTCAACTTCACCGACGAGGACGACCGGCCCACGTACGCCGACTATGTCGCCGAACTCCGCGAGGCCGCACCGGGTCTCTTCGACGGCCGCTACACCCTCGTCACCGAGTTCGGCCGCTCCCTGCTCGCCAAGAGCGGAACGATCGGCACCGTGGTCGAGTACACCAAGTCGGCCGGCGGCCGGCAGATCGCGGTCACGCACGCGGGTGCCCAGGTCGCCACCCGTACCGTGTTCATGCCGGACTCCTGGCCGCTGCGCGTCGGGGTCTTCGACGCGGCGGGCCGCCCGAAGCCGGGCCCGTCCCAGGTCGTCGACATCGCGGGCCCCTGCTGCTTCGCCGGGGACCTCACCGCGACCGGCGTCGAACTCCCCGTCATCGAGCCCGGCGACGTGGTGGCGCTCCACGACACCGGGGCGTACTACTTCTCCACGCACTTCTCGTACAACTCACTGCCCCGGCCCGCGGTGTACGGCTACCGCACCGACGCCGACGGTCGGGTCCGCTTCGCGCTGGTGCGCGAGGCGCAGAGCGTGCGCGAGCTCGTCGAGGAGAGCGGCCTCGCGCAGGCGGACAACCTGGTGGCGCTGCTCACGGCCTGAGCCCCTGTCCGCTTCTCGTCAGGGCCTTCGGCCGAAGAACTCGATCTCGGCGACGGCAAGCCGTCGGCCGGGCCCCGCTCCGTACGTGGTGTCGGTAGTGAGCCGGGCCCTGACGATCTCCGAACCGCGCAGGTCGAAGGTCTGCTGGCCCGGCTGGTCCTTGACCCGCAGCTTCTTGCTGACGCTGGTTCCGTCGGCGGAGGTGAGCACGACGGTGATCCTGGCCGGGCGGGCCTGGGTGAGGAACTCGTCCATCTTGGCCGACGTACCCGAGAAGACGACCAGCTTCAGCACCCGTACCGGCTGCTCGAAGTCGCACTCCAGGTACTGGCCCACCCCCGTGTCGGCTCCGGCGGCCGAGGGCGCCCAGTAGCGGTTGTTGAAGCCGTCGAACGCCGCACCCGCCGGGTGGCCCGGAGCCCTGCTGGAGGCCCGGAACCGGGTGGGCGGCACGGCCTCCGGCTTCCCGGTCTCGTCCTTGGCGAGGCCGAACCAACCTGACACGTGCGGAAGGGCGAACCAGACACCGCACGCCAACACGATCAGCACGATCGGCAGCGCCAGACCGGGGCGGCGCCAGAGCCGGCGCCTCGGCCGGGTGCCCGCGGTGGGCGCCTGACGCGGTCGCCGCCGGAAGATCCGGCGCCACCAGGGGGGCCGGACATCGGGCGGCGGGCCCGGGTCCAGGAGCAGTGCGCAGCGGATGCACAGGGTGCGGTCCGGGGCGTTCTCCGTACGGCAGTTGGGGCAGCGGACGGGGGCGACGGGAGGTGGGCCGGGGGGTGTGCTCGCCGGGCCGGACGGCACATCGGGCAGCGCCTCGGGCCCCGGCACCGGCTCCTCCGTTTCGTCGCCGGGGCGGCGCGGGGCGGCGGTCGCGACGACAGGGGGTTGAGGGGGCGGCTGGGGGGATGGCGGAGGAGACGGTTGGGGCTGAGAGAACGGCTGAGGCTGAGGGGACGGTTGGGGCTGAGAGAACGGCTGAGGCTGAGGGGACGGCTGAGGCTGAGGGGACGGCTGAGGCCGCGACGCGGGCGTAGGAGAGGCAGGGGCAGGAGGGGCAGGGGCAGGCGCGGGCACAGGAGGGGCAGGGGCCGGGCGCGCGGGGGCGGCCGGTGGCATCGGGGAACCGGTCTGCGGCGCCTCCCACTCCAGGAACGCCTGGCACGACGTACAGAACTGCGTCCCCGGCGCGTTGTTCTGGCCGCACGCCTCGCAGATCACAGGACCTCCAGGTCGAAGCCCACATGCGCCGGGATCTCCGTACGGATCAGCTCCTCCAGCCGCACCCGGTCCACCTGGTACGGCTGCGCGGCCCGGACCCGGACCGTGACCCACGGCCGCGGGCCGCCCGGGAACCGGGTGTGCGGCGTCGTCGACCACGCCGTGCCGCCGCTCTCCACGATCTCCGGCTCGATCCCGGTCTCCAGGAACACCGCCTCCGCGAGACCGCGCCGGGTGCCCCGTCGGCTGTGCCGCTCGACCGCGCCGCGCACCGTCGCGCGCCGCTGCTCGACCGGGCGGTCGGTGCGGGTGTCGACGGCCACCCACTGGGCCAGCCAGGCCAGGAAGTCCTCGGGCGCGCTGCGCGGATCGAGGTGGGCGGGCAGATTGTCGATGGAGAGCAGGACCGGGGCCAGTACGTCGTCGAGCGCCGCGAGGAACCGGCGCAGGAAGTCCTGCTCCAGGTAGACCGCCGGGAGCTGTTCGATCAGCGGGTGCGGTGTCGGCAGGCCGGTCACGGCTGTGCGCATGGCGGTCAGGCCTCCCGTACCCGGAGCTGGTGCTCGTAGCTGAAGACCAGCGCGTGCCGGTCCAGGGCGATCTTGGTGGTGGGCTCGCCGCGCTGCCCGTTCACGGGGTCCGCGGGGAAGAGGCGTACGTCCTCCACCAGGTCCACGCCCGCCACCTGTTGCAGTACGGCGAACGCCTCGCCCGACTGGATCGGCCGGCCGAACGGCCAGCCGTCGCGGCCCGGTCCGCCGCTCAGCGGGTTGAAATAGCTGTAGAGGGCGGTCAGCGCCTCCTCCCGCACCTGCTCCAGCACGACACCTCGGCGGGCCTGGACCGAGGCGACCACGGTGACCCCCTGGTAGAAGGGCCGCTCGACCACCAACCGGGCCCCGATGGGCCGCCGTTCGTCCAGATGGCCCGCGATCAGGGCGAGGGTGTGCTGCGGCGGGATCAGCTCGTCGAACTCGATCCGGCCCTGCTCGTCACTGCGCCCGGCCGGTACGACGAGCAGCCGTACCCCGCCCGCCTCGACGTCCGAGTCCCCGCCGGCCGGGATGCACTGCACCCGGGAGGCGTCCGGTGCCACCTCGCGGGCCAGCAGTTCGTAGTCGTGCGGTACGACGGCCCGGTGCAGGGTCCGCAGCGTCATCGGCCCGCGCACCCGTGCGCTCTCCACCGTCTCCCCGTCCACCCCGCCGAGCGCGGGGCTGCGGTTCTCCACCCGGGCCACGTACGGGATGGCACTGCGCAGCACCCGGAGCGTGGAGCGGGCGACATTGCCGCGCAGGCCGCCGCCGGTGCGGTACGAACGCACGCGTACGGTGGCGCCCTTCGGCGGCACCTTGCCGTAGTAGCGGACGGAGCCGTCCCGTTCCCGTACCGCCGGACCGAATTCGACCCGCCCCGAGTTGGGGTCGAGCGTGATGTGCCGGTCCTCGGGGCCGGAGTGCGCGAAGTCGTCGACCCGGGTCCATTCGGTGCCCTGCGGGCCTCCGGCCGGGTCCGCGACCTCGACGACGAAGTCGCCGGGGACGACCGGCGGGCGGCTCACCGTGAAGGTCTGGCCGGGTACGCCCTCGGCCGGGCCGAGCACCTCGTCGGTCACGGTCTCGGCGTGCACGGCCCCGACGGTCGCGCCGATCGTGAACGCGGTGATCCGGCGGACCACCGGGGGCGCCATGTAGGTGGGCTGCCCGGGGGCGGCCTCCACCAGGCGGCAGCGCAGCCAGCCGCCGGTCCGGCGCACGACGACGGCGGGCGTGTGGCCCTCCGGGAGGTGCAGGATCAGCTCTCCGGACCGGTTGAAGCCGCCGGTGTCGTCCTTCTCGATCTCGCAGGCCGTCCAGGCGCTGCCGTCCCAGGCCTCCCAGACCAGCGGGGGCCGCAGCGGGTCCACGCCGACGCCCTCGACCGCGCAGTCCAGCCGGAGCACGACGACGCCCGAGGGAACGGCCGCGGACAGGCCCACGTAGAGGGCGTCGCCGGGCGTGGGCGTGGTGCCGAAGCAGGGGACGGACCGGCCGAGCGCGAGTTCCTCGGTACGGTCCACGGCGTCGCCGGAGGTCGGCCAGGTGGCGAGATGGGCGAACTCGCAGGGCACGATGGACAGTTCGCCGACGGTCGTGAAGACCACCGCTTCCTCGGTCTCCGTGCGCACGGTCGCGACCTCCGTGCCGGCCCGTACCCGTACCGGTTCGGGCTGCGGCGCCGAGAGCCGGAACGTCACATCGGTGTGGGCGGCCGTGGGCGGGTGGAGCCGGACCCCGATCAGGTCGAGGAAGGTCAGATAGCTCTTTTCCGGGACCCGGTTCACCCGGTAGACGAGCTGGTCGACCATGGTCGCGAAGGCCTCGATGAGGGTCACGCCCGGGTCGGACACATTGTGGTCGGTCCACTCGGGGCAGCGCTGCTGGACGAGCCGTTTCGCCTCGTCGACCAGGCCCTGGAAGCGGCGGTCGTCCAGATACGGGCTGGGCAGCGTCACGCGCCGTCCACCTCCTCGTGCTGCGGGATCACATAGAACGGGAAGACCAGGTTCCGGGGGTCGTTGGCGCCCCGCACGGTGTAGCCGATGTCGATGTACAGAACCCCGTTGTCCGCCTCGTCGAACCGGACGACGACCTCGGTGACCTCGATCCGGGGCTCCCACCGGTCCAGCGCGAGGCGCACCTCGTACGCGAGCTGCCCGGCCGTGCCCGCGTCCGCCGGGGCGAACACGTAGTCGTTGACGGCGCAGCCGAACTCCGGCCGCATCGGCCGCTCGCCCGGCGATGTCGCCAGGATCAGCCGGATCGACTCCTCCAGCTCGTGCTCCCCGCGCACCAGGGCGATGGAACCAGTGGCGTCGGTGCGCGGCGGAAAGGCCCAGCCCGCGCCGATGAACTCCTGTCCCATGGCCGCTCAGCCTCCGATCAGTACCGTCGGGCACCCGGACACGACGGGTGAGCCGCAGGCCGCCCGGTCGCCGACCCGGGCGGCGGGCTGCCCGCCGATCAGCACGGTGGTGCTGCCGGGCGGCGTGATCGCGGACGGGGCGTGCACCGCGGGCGGCGGCGACGCGCACAGGTGCGGGGTGCCGACCGTGGCGGCGGGGAGCCCGCCGATCAGCACGGACGGGACGCCGGGGGGCCCGACCGTGCCGGGGTGTCCGGTGGGGTCACCGACCCGTGCGGCTGCCGCCGCGGCTGCTGACATGGGAGTCCGTTCCTCTCGATCGGCGTCCGTGCCGTCAATTGATCTTCACCATGGGTGCGTTGATGGACAGGGAGCTGCCGCCCTTGATGTCGGTGCGCTGCGTTCCGTCGACCGCGACCTGGGCGCCCCGGACATCCACCGTGCCGCTGGTGGAGAGCTTGACCTCGCCGTTCCCGCCGTCGACGCTCACTCCGCTGCGGGACTTCAACGTGACGCTGTCACCGCTCAGTTCGAGCGTTCCCTGCCCGCCGTCCAGCGCGACCCCGCGAGCCGCCTTGATGGACACCTGCTGCTTGGCCTCGATGTTCACGCTGCCGTCGCTGTTGATCACGATCACGGTGCCCTTGCGGTCCAGATCGATCTTCAGCTTTCCGTCGCCGGTGAGCAGGCGTACGCCCTGCGGGCCGTTGGCGTCGTCCAGGATCTCCAGCTGGTTGCCGCTCTTGGAGGCGATCGAACGCCGGTTGACGGCCCCGCTGGTCGGGTCGACCAGCGGGCCGCCGGGCGCGGATTCCGAGGCGGGCCCCGCGGTGGCCGGATCGCCGGACACGGCACCGGCCACGGCGCCGGCCGCACCTCCCGGCCCACCGCCGGCCGGGCCCCCGCCACCACCGCCTCCGCCGCTGCCCTGCGACGGGCGGTCCTTCCCGTTGTACAGACCGGCGAGTACGAACGGACGGTCCAGATGCCCGTGCTCGAACCCCACCAGCACCTCGTCGCCGACCTCGGGGATGAACGCCTCGCCCCCGCTCGTCCCACCCGACTGCGCCGTACGCGCCCAGTCGCTCGCGTACTCGTCCGACAGCCAGGGGAACCGCACCTTGACCCGCCCCGAGCCCTCCGGGTCATGGGTGTCCGTGACTGTCCCGCTGACCAGCCCCGCGCACCGCGACCCGCCCCCGCCACCGGCTCCGGACCCGCCGGATCCCGCTCCTCCACCGGTCAGCCCGAACAGTGACCGCTCCTGCTGACCGGAGACGGTGAGCCAGGTCTCGTACCCGCGCACCGGGTCGAAGACATGCCGGGACGACGTGACCGTGTACCGCCCCTCGAAGGGCGCCCCCACCGCGTTGAGCGCCACCGCACTGCCGGCCCGCACCTCCGGGTTCCCCCGGATCACCGCCTCCAGCTCCGCGAACGACCCCGCGATCCGCTCGGCCAGGGCCTTCGCCGCCTGGTCCACCTGCGCCTGCGCCCCGTACGCCGCGTCCGTGACCACGAAGCGCGCCTCGCCGAACGGGGCGGACACCTCGGCCGCGCTCACCCCCAGCTCCAGCGTCGCCGACTTCCCGGCGGGCGCCCGCCCGACCAGCGGCTGCTTGGCCTTGACGTCCCAGCCGCGCACCTCGACCTCCGAGACCTGCTCCGCGGAGGACACCCCGGCCCGGCAGCGCAGCAGATTGCTGCCCATCTCCAGGACCAGCGGGTTGCGGTCCGCCCGCGCCGAACCGTCGGGTGCGCCGCTCGCCTCCGCGGGCCTGGTGATGTGCAGCTGCCCGTCGAGCACGTACGCCTGCGCGCCCGCCTCCTCGGCCAGGTCCCGGATGAACTCCCAGTCGGTGACGTTGGGCTGGGCGATGTGTTCGAGCACGGGACCGGCCACGTCGACCGTGCCCGGTTTCAGTCCGGCGCGCTGGGCGACCTGGGCGCAGATGTCGGCGAGGGTCATGTTCTGGTAGCTGGCCACCCGGCGTCCGCGGAACAGCCGGTGCGACTCGTCGAGACCGCGTACGACGGTGAAGGTGCCGGTCTCGTCGAGCTCCACCTCCAGGGCGGTGACGACTCCCTTGAGCAGCGGTTTCGGTGCCGAGTCGCCGCCCGCGCGGGCCAGCAGCCTGGCCTCGCTGCCGATCTTCAGCCCGGTCCGGTCCAGCAGCACCCGGTCCGGGTCGCGGAAGCGCAGGAGAAACAGGTCGGGCAGCGTCCGGCTGTCGTCGACGTACCCCTCGACCAGCGTGTTCACGAACTTCGGCGGCAGCGGACTGCCGCCGAACTCCACCACCAGCGCCGTCGCGACGCCCGGCTGCGCCATCAGGACCGCCCCCCGTCCCGGCCCTCTTCGAGCCTGTTCAGCTCGTCGAGCGCGGGGAGCAGCAGCTGCCGTCCGGGGGCCAGCCGCATCGGGTCGTCGATCCCGTTCGCCTCCGCGATCACCCGCCAGGCCGCCGGGTCGCCGTACTCGCGCTGGGCGAGCGAGGGCAGCGAGTCCCCGGCGTCCAGCCGGTGCACCCGGCGGGCGGCGAGGGCGCCCGAGGTCGGGTTCTGGCCCGGGGTGTCGCCGCTGATCTCCTCCATCGTCACCTGGCAGACGGCCCGGATCGGAACGCCCGACGTGGTGAACAGGGTGTATTTCGCCTGCACTTGACTGACGTAGCCGGGGAACCCGGTCAGCCCGCCCCAGTGGAAGACCACCCACGGCGGCGAGGAACGCTGCTGCTGACGGGTCTCGTTGGTCGGCACGCAGCACGCGAAGAGCTGCTCCACGGAGGTCACCACCCGGGTGTCCTGGGTGTCGCTGGCGTCGAAGAACATCTCCACGGTGAGCTTGCTGGGCTGCGAGCCCTGGTACTCCGGCGGTCCGGAGCTCTTCGCGCCCTTGGCCGGGCTCCTCTTCCAGGAAGCGGCCTTGGTGAGGCTGAGCTCCTTGGGGTTGAACTGGAAGTCGATCCGCCCGCACGGGCCGCCGGGGGTGAGGCCGCCGCCGGTCGGCGGGGTCCGCAGCTCCAGGTAGGCGTGCTCCAGCTTGGGCCTGGCCGAACCTCCCTTGCCCGCCTTCGCGGCCGACGCCCCGGACGTGCCGGCGGCACTGAAGGCGATGGGACCCGCACCGCTCACGACGCTCAGCCCTCCATCACATAGCCGTGATGGGCGATCTCGATCGTCTCCATCGCGACCTTGGGCGACTCGGGGGTGAAGGAGGGGCCGGTCCAGCGGACGGGCACGACCTCCAGCAGCCCCCACTGGGCCACCTTCTGCCCGTCCCCGGTCCGCGCCTCGATGTGTGCCGTCTTGCGGCTGAACCCGGTCGTCATGGTGGCGAACCAGCGCGCCACCTTCTCGGTCTCCTTGGTGAGCGGCCTGGACAGCTTGACGTTGGAGTACTTCAGGCGGGTCGGCAGCTGCCACAGATGCCCGTTGTTGCCGCCCTCCTCCCGGGTTTCCAGCACCACTTCACAGCCCAGCCCGTCACATGTGTTGAACGATCCGAGCTCGATGTCGTCGATCGTGACGACGAAGCAGACACTGACGGCGGGATCGTTGTCCTGGGCGGCGGCCATGGTTCGTACCTCTCAATTCCCTGTGTTGTCACTGCCGTTCTCAGTGCCTGGTGTTGATGAGAAATCCCGCGCGTTCGCGTTCCAGCCGCAGATCCGCCTTGAAGAGCCTGCTGAGCGGCGGGTACAGGGCGCGTACCAGCTCGTCGGTGACGACGGGCGCTCCGCCGGGGGCGGTGGCGGCAGCGGTCGCGGGAGCGCCGGGCGCACCGTGGGCCTCCGCCGTGGGCCCGGGTTCCGGTTCCGGTCGGGGCTCCGGGTCGGGCTCGGGCGCGGCCTCCTGGGGCGGATCCGGTGGCGGTGGCTCCTCGGTCTCCGTCTCGCGCTGGACGACGGGCGGCGCGTACGCCGGGGGCGGCGACCCGAAGACGACACTGCCATCGGCCATCCGCTGCGCCACCCCGGCGGCCACGGCGACCGAACCGGCCGAGGTGAAGGAGGGCACGGAGGAGGCGGCGGAAGTGTAGGTGGTGGACGGTGAGGTACTGCTACCGGAACCCGGCAACGAACGAGGCACCGGCGGCCCCCCGGCTGCCTGACGCTGAAGGGCGGGAAGCGGCGGGGAAGGCGCACCCGCCGCTTGCCCCGGGGGCGTGGCGGTACGTTGCAGAGCAGCCGGTACGGAGACGGACGGGGTCACCTCCGTCGACGGCGCCCCCGACCCGGCGGACGTCCAGCGCACCGGAACGGCATCGGGCACGGACGGCGGCACGGGTCCGGGCACGGATCCCGTACCGGCGGACGCGACCGCTGTCGCACCGTCCACGGCGGAACGCTGTACGGCGCCCGTCCCACCACTGCGCCCGTTCTGGAGCGTCAGGGGCCGGTCGCCGAGCAGCGACGCGACCG
Organism: Streptomyces sp. NPDC006510; assembly: GCF_040611955.1. NCBI lineage: Bacteria > Bacillati > Actinomycetota > Actinomycetes > Kitasatosporales > Streptomycetaceae > Streptomyces > Streptomyces sp. NPDC006510. The sequence continues at coordinate 10,519 of NZ_JBEXPH010000192.1, forward strand.
GAGCGGTGGTCGGGGGCGGCGACAGAGGAGCCTGCGGCGGCACGGCGGGAGTCCGCTGCACCGCCGGCGTGGGAGCCGGCGGTGTGGATTCCGACGCGGCGGGGAGCAGGGGGGAGTCGCCGAGCAGCGGCGCGGTGGGCACACCGGAGTCGGGTTCCGGCTCCGGGGCTGCGGGCACCTGAGCGGCCTCGGGAACCTCACCGGCCCCACCGGCCCCATCGTCCGCCACGCTCCGGGCAACCGGAGTCACCCCGGGATCCACACCAGGACCGTCAACGGCGGCCCTTCGCTGTGCCGTTGGCGGCAATGCGGACATGGGCGCACCGAGGCCGGGCGCGCGCCGGGGCGTGTCCGAGGTGGGCGGCATCACCGATCGCTGAACGGGCGGGGCCGAGGGCGGGTACGGGGACGGGGACGGGGACGGGGACGGAATCGTGGGCTCGGGCGCGGCCGATTCGGATGCCACCACAAGGGGCTGCTCGCCCACCAGCTGGCGCACCGGCAACTCTGCCACGGCAGACTCCCCGGCCGAGGTCATCGCGGGCGCACCACCCGAGACAGCGCGCTGCGTAGGCACGGAAAGGGGGACGGACCTGGCCCTGCCCGGCAGCTCCACCTGCCGCTGCACGGACCGCTGCACCGCCGACGGGCGGTCCACGGTGGCCGGGGCGGCCGGGGCGGTGATCCCGTGCACCAGCCCGGTGGGCGCGTCCGGGCTGACCAGATGCCCGAGGGGTGTACCGAGTGAGGTGTCCTGCCGGGTGGAGAGCGATCCCTGGAATGCGGAGGGGTCGATGACCAGGTCCTGATTCCCCAGGGTCCGCTGGATCGGCGGCAGTTGGGACGGATCGACCCGCTCGCGCGGCGGCGCCGGCGGGGCGGCGCCCGCGCCGCCCCCCTCCGTACCCGTACTCGTCTCCGTGCGCCCGCCACCGCGCAGCCAGGACATCAGGCCCATGGATTCTTCCGCCCTCCCTGCGCTGTTCGCTACTGCCCGTTGAGGCGAGCGATCTGTGCGACGAACCTCAGTCGTTCCGGGTGCTCCAGGTCCAGCAGCTCATCGAGCGGCCAGTGGAAGTGATAGGCGAGGTACGCGACCTCCTCGTAGAGCAGGTCGGCCGCGTACGTCACGATTCCCCCAGGCGGCCACCGGCGAGATTCACCGCGAACTCCTCCTGGCAGGCCGGACAGGTGACGGCGGCGCGGGTGTGTCCCTCGGCGTTGATCCGCCGGTAGAAGTCCTGGAGGAAGGCCAGGTCGGAGGCGAAGAGGTCCTCGATGATGCCGGGGTGGATGTCGTCGATCGTGCCGATCCGGGTGACGACCCGGGCGATGAGCACGACCGAGAGGTACGCGGAGTTCTCACGCACCCGGTCGTCCCGCAACGGCACGAGTTCGTCGCGCGCGGTCGCGAGCCGCATGACGCCCGTATGGTGCACGACGCCCGCGTCGTCGACGTACCCGCGCGGCAGCTCGAAGGTGAACTCGGTGCGGAGCGTGTCCCGTTGGCCGAACCGTCCGCCGCCACCGGCCGGGAGGTGCGCGTCCGGCCGTTCGAGGGCCTCCGCCGGAGCCGTACGTCGCATCAGTCGAGTTCCATGCTCTCGTAGGTGATCGCGAGCTTCTCCGTCAGGACCGAGGTGTCACCGGCCTTGAGGGTGCCGATCTCCAGGGACTTCGGCCAGGCGTTGATGAGTTTGTAGCGCTTGATGGCGATGCCCTCGTGGTCGTACACGATGACCGCACCGTTGCGGCGGGCCGCGGTCATCCGGCCGAACCGGGAGTCCTTGATCCACCGTTCGAAGCTGTTGTCCTCGGTGAGGCCGCGGGTCACGGTCACCTCGCCGGCCTTCGGCCTGCCGGGGAGCTTCTTGATGGCGTAGCGGCCGTCTGCGGTGTTCTGCTTCAGCTCGATGACGTCCTGCTCCATCTTCAGACCGCTGACCTCGGTGATCTGCTTGATGACGACGCTGTCGAATTCGAGGCCGAAGGAGGCCCCGACGGTGCTGTCGAGATCGGGAAGTGGCACAACAGGCTCCTTTACGGCTCTTACCGCTTTTACCGCTTGGTGGACCTCAGGACGGCCGCGCTGCTACGGCCCGGCGCCCGGCGGCGCTACTCGTCGACGCCGCCGGTGCCCCCGGTCAGCTGGGAGAGGCGGAAGACGACGAACTCGGCCGGCCTGACCGGTGCCACCCCGATCTCGCAGATGACCTGACCTGCGTCGATGCTCTCCGGCGGGTTGGTCTCGCGGTCGCACTTCACGTAGAACGCCTCTTCCGGGGTGAGCCCGAACAGCGCCCCCTTGCGCCACTCGTTGACCAGGAACGCCGAGACCGTCCGCCGGATACGGGCCCACAGTGCGTCGTCGTTCGGCTCGAAGACGACCCACTGCGTACCGGCGAGGATCGACTCCTCCAGGTAGTTGAAGAGGCGCCGGACGTTCAGATAGCGCCAGGCCGGGTCGGAGGCCAGCGTGCGCGCGCCCCAGACCCGGATGCCGCGCCCGGGGAAGGACCGGATGCAGTTCAGCCCGACCGGGTTGAGCAGATCGTGTTCGCCCTTGGTCAGCTGGGTCTGGAGGGCGACCGCCCCGCGGACGACCTCGTTGGCGGGCGCCTTGTGCACACCGCGCGACTCGTCGTTGCGTGCCCAGACCCCGGCGATGTGACCGCTCGGCGGAACGAGCCGGGCGCGCCCGGACGAGGTGTCGGCGACCCGGATCCAGGGGTAGTAGAGCGTGGCGTACTTGGAGTCGAAGTTGGCCCGGTCGGTCCGCCAGGCAAGGATCTGCTGCGGGCTCAGTCCCGGCGGCGGGTCGAGAATGGCGACGCGGTCGCCCATCAACTCGCAGTGGCTGATGAGCCCCTGCTGCACGGCGACGACCGACTCCAGGTCCAACAGCCCGCGTTCGTACGCGCTCATCAGGTCCGGCACGGCGATGGTCGTGACCTCTTCGACCGCTTCGAGCCCGCCGAGCCCGGTCCGTCGGTCGGGGTCGCCGACGTACAGCTCGGGGGTCAGCGCTCCGGCTGCGCCGGGTGACGCGGGGGCGGCGGGGGCGAGGGTCACGGTCTGCGGCTCGGGCTTGGCGGGCGCGGCGCCGCGCCCGGACTCCCGTATCTCGATGAGCTCGGACTTGGTGTTGACCCGGGTGGCGACGTTCTCCTTGCTGCGTTTGGTCGTGACGCTCGGATACGTCTCCGCGACCTGCCCGTCCCGCTTCACGATCAGCTGGAAGACGTCGGAGGGCGGATCGTCCCCCTCCACCTCGGTCACCTCGACGGTGATCTCTCCCGTCACACCGGGGCGGGGCTTCACCGCGTACGGCCCGAGCTGCGTCTCCGACCCTGCGGGCAGCTGCCCGGCGCTCCGGTCGCCCTCGCCGTCCGCCGGGGGCTCGGTGCCGTCACCGATCCGCACCACGTAGCAGACGCCGCCACCGTTGGCGAAGAACCCGTACACGGCCGACGCCAGATACGTACCGTCGACGAAGTCACCGAACGTGCCGACGAACTGGCTCCAGTTGGTGATCAGCGTCGGTTCGTCGAACGGGCCCTTCTGGGCGAAGCCGACGAAAGCGGCGACCGAGGTGCCCACCCCTTCGATCGGCCGGGATCCGGACTCGATCTCTTCGACGTAGACGCCCGGGGACAGGTACGACGGCATATGAGTCTCTCCTTGGCCGGGAACGCCCGCAATTCTCGCGACACCCGCGATCACCGGGAACGGACACACGGCCGCCCGCCCGTGCACCGGCCGCTGCCCGATCAGGCAACGCCGTCGTGCTGTACGTGCCGCCGGGCGCTGCCCCGACCGCGGTGCGCATGTCCTGCGTACTCCGCGGGCGCCGCGCACACCCTGGGACGGCGACGGGGCACATGTGCGGCCGGGAGGACGGATGAAGGCGGTTCCGGAGAAGGGCCCCGCTTCTGCCCGTACCGGTACGTCCACTCCTCCTCGTACAGACGTCTCCCGTACGACGACGGCACCGGAGCGCCCGCCCGGGGACCGCCCCGCCCCCGATCGCCGCAGCGTGCAGCGGCTGCAACGCGCGGCGGGGAACGCGGCCGTCTCCCGCCTGGTCGCCCAGCGCTACACCGCCCCGGTCAAGCCGCCCCCCACCCAGGCCCCCGGCTTCCGCAAGGTCAAGTCCGACGTGGCGGCCAAGAAGGTCCGCCTGGCCGCCCACGCCCCCGCCGCCACGGAGTCGAAGTCGGCACAGGACGCGGCGGTCGCGCCCCCGGACGA
>NZ_JBEXPH010000193.1:0-14763 GCF_040611955.1 Streptomyces sp. NPDC006510
CCGGGCCGGCCTGCGCGGAGTGATCCGGGCCAAGAGCCCGCGCACCACCCGCCCCGCTCCCGAGACCGACCGGCCTGCCGACCTGGTCGAGCGGCAGTTCACCGCCACCGCCCCGAACCAGCTCTGGGTTGCGGACATCACCTACATCAAGACGTTCTCCGGCTGGGTCTATGCCGCCTTCGTCATCGACGTCTTCTCCCGCATGGTCGTCGGCTGGCAGGTCGCCACATCCCTCTACACCGAACTCGCCCTGGACGCCTTGGAGATGGCTACTGAGATTTAACTCGTGGTGTCGTCATGCAGATCTGATGGTCAGGCCGGTCTCGGTGAGGCAGCCGTCGATGAGGTTACTGCGGTACTGGATGTGGCGTAGGCCGCTTCGGATGGTGCGGATCAGGTGTTCTGGCGTGGAGAAGGCGACGTTGGAGAGCCATCCGCGCCGCAGCAGGGACCAGATGCCTTCGACGGGATTGAGGTCGGGAGCGTAGGGCGGCAGGTAGTGGATGGTCAGCCAGTCACGGGAGTCAGCGAACTCCCGTAGACCTGCGGCTTTGTGGACGTTGAGGTTGTCCCAGACGAGGACGATCGGACCTCCGAGTTGTTGGTGGGCTGCGATCAGAAGGTCGCGGTAGTCGCGCCAGGAGAAGCTCTTGCGCCCGTCGCGCCGGCCGTCGTCCGGTCGCGGCCGGTAGATCAGCCGGGATCGGTGGCCGGGTTTGTAGCAGGTCAGTGCGGCGATCGATATTCGTCTGCGAGATCGGCCGCGGACTCGCACCACCGGAGTCCGGCCGCGCTGGGACCAGGTCTTGGCGTGCGACGGCGTCATGGAGAAGCCGGCTTCGTCCTCGAAGACCAGCCAGGCTCCACGGGCCGCCGCTAGCCTTCCGCGCGGGGCCATACCTCCTTGACCCACCCGGCCACCGCGTCGTCGTCCCGCTGCATGGCACGACGGGCCGGAACCTGGCAGGACCAGCCATTGCGCACCAACAGCTTGCGTACGCCCTGGATCGTGTACGTGAGGTGGAAGCGCCGTCCGATCACCGTCTTCACACGGCTCAGAGTCCAGCGCTGGTCCTCCCAGCCGTGCGCGGCCGGTCCCTTGGCCAGCTCTGACTCCAGCTGAGCGAACTGCTTCTCACTCAGTCGCGGCAACGATGCGGGCCCCTGTGATCGCAGGGATTGCGGGCCACCCTGGACCCACGCGTGACGCCATCGCTGCACCGATCGGACACTGACCCGCAGATCCCTGGCGATCGATGTGCTGCCCTCGCCCCGGGCGAACCGCTCACCAGCCTGCAGCCGTAACTCCTCGCGCTTGCACTGCCGTTCAGCGGTCAACCCGCCACCCTGTGGATACCTCATCCTCCGGTGATACCGCAGGCAGGCATCAACCGTCAGCCCCTATGACTTCACGAGTTCAATCTCAGTATCTGGAAACGTCGTCACGCGGGCGGCGATCTGGCCGGTCTGGTCCATCACTCCGATCGCGGCGTGCAATATCGAGCGATCCGCTACACCGAGCGCCTCGATGAGGCCGCCGCGGTCGCCTCGGTCGGATCTCGGGGAGATTCGTACGATAACGCCCTCGCCGAGGCGTTCAACAGCCTGTTCAAGGCCGAGCTGATCCGCAACCGCGGTCCCTGGAACGGCATCGACCATGTCGAGATCGCCGTCGCCGAGTACGTCGACTGGTTCAACCAGCGAAGGCTCCACGGAGAGCTCGGGCATGTCCCACCCGCCGAGTTCGAGGCACTTCACGCAACGACCGACGCCTCACTGACCCCCTGAAACCCCAGGGCCCCGGCGTTTGCCGCGGATGTCCGGTTGATCATGTGATGCCGTAGAGGGCGAGGACGCGGTGGCGTTCGGTGTGGGCTCGGCGTCCGGCGGCGGTGTTGACGTAGCCGGCGAGCTTGAGCGCGCCACGGATCAGGTCGCGGACGGCGGCAAGTACGGTGGGAGTATTGCGGGTCCTGACCTGGGAATTGTCCTCGCCGAAGACGACATCACGCACCCAGTGGACGGTGTTCTCAACGGTCCAGTGCCCGCGAGCCCAGGCGGCGATCTCGGCCGCGTCGGCCTGTTCGGCGGGCAGGTCGGTGATGGCGTAGACGATCTCGCTGGACCACTTCTTCGCTCCGTACAGGCGGCGTCTGCGCTGGATGCGCAGGACTTGGCGGGCGTGCGGGAAGAGCAGGCCGTCAACGGTGACGACCTGCACCAGGCGCTGCTCGTGACGGCCGTGGCCGCGGGCGTCGTCACGATGGATCACGGGGACCTCCTTCCAGGGCAGCCGGTGGAGTTGGCGGGCCTGACCGCGCTGGTTGTTCTTGATCGTGAGGAGGTAGTGGGCGCCGCGTTCGTGCAGGTAGGCGGCGTGGGAGTGCTGGGCGTGGAGAGCATCGGCGGTGATGACCGCCCCGGCGAGGTCAGTGTCGTCGATCTGGTTGAGCAGGGGCTGGAACTCGGGGATCTCGTTCCTCTTCGCGCCGATCTCACGCGAGGCGAGGGTGATGGCGTCGCCGTGGCGGACCGCGGAGAGTACGAAGACCTGGCTGCCGTCAGGGCGTCTTGCGCCGCGCAGGCACTTGCCGTCCACGGCGATCGCCCGGCGCCTTGGGCGCACCGGGTCGGCCTGGGCGGTAGCCTGGTGGGCCCGGCGCTGTTCGCGCTCCGGGCCGCCGTCCGGCATCAGCGGCGCGGGAGATGCGCCCTCGTCGGGCAGCAGGGACGTCAGGTAGGCGAACCCAGCCGCGCTGAGCTCGGCCGGATCGAGACGCCCCAGCACGCTGCGCAGGGTCTTCTCGCTCGGTACCCGGTAGCGGCCCAGGAGCGGGTGGTAGGGCAGGCCGAAGGCGGCCAGTTCCTCGGGAGCCGCACGCCGGCACCACTCGGCTGCCGCAGTGATCGAGTCGTGGCCCGCGGGTGTCATTGCGCAGACCACCAAAGCCAGCAGAGAGGAGAGCCGGTAACGCACGCCGCTGGCTCCACGCGGATCGGTGAGCGACTCGAACTCCGCGACCAGGCTGCTGACTTGATCCCGCGTGGCACCCTCACACAAGGCTTCCAGACAAGGTGCAGGACACACGGGATCCGTCGCCACCATTTCTGCAACAGATCCATGATTCATGACTTTTTCACGGAATTTGCTGCGCGGATGACTTGGGGCAGGTAGCTGTCAGCGGGCGCGTTTACGATTCTGGGCATGACTGATGATCTGCGACAGAACAGTGTGCCAGCTGAATTCGGTTCGCAGGACGGGCGGTTGGCCGACCCGGCGTTCCTGGTGAACGGCGACCCCGGTGAGGTGGCGGCACTGCTGGACACGGCGTCGGGGCCCGAGGCTCGGCTGGCGGCTGCCGTGTACCAAGTGTCGGCGGATACGCATCGCGAAGCTCGGCGGGTGGTACGGCGGCAGTTGCTGGCATTGGACGCGGCTCGGTGCGGAGACCGGGACCTGGCGGCGCGGATCAGTGCTGTGCCGGTGGAAGGCGAGCCGGAGGCGCGATGGGGTGTTGAGTGGGCCACCGGCTCTCAGGTCAACCCCCGGTTCGGACAGCCCCTGCCCGGCCACACGGAGAAGGTGACCGGCGTGGCGCTGGCCGTGGTGCACGGCCGTCTTTGCGTCGTCAGCGGCAGTTATGACGACACCGTGCGCGTACGCGACATCGCCACGGGACAGCTCGTCCAGGACCCCCTCGTACCCGATGGTGGGCGCCACGGCGTGGAGGCGCTGGCGACCACGGTGAACGACGGTCGCCCGGTCGCGATCAGCGGCAACGGCAACTACCACGTGTATCTCTGGGAACTCGACCTCGATCCCGAATGGCTCGAACTCGGTTACAGCGCGGACTGGTATGTCGGCGAGTACGGCAACGGGTTCCCGTCGGCGGTGGCGACGGGAACGCTGAACGGGCAGCCGGTCGCCGTGACTGCGGGGGACGGCAGGGTGGAGGTGTGGCACCTAAGCGGCAGAGAAATCGCCTACGCATACATGTGGCCGCAGGGCGGCGGAATCGTGGTCATCCGTGCCCTTGCCACCGCCGTCCTGGACGGTAAGGCGGTGGTGGTCGCTGGTGCGTACGACGGAACCCTGCGGATATGGGAGCTCCCGGATCTACGGGAAGTCAACGCCTTCCGGCTGCCTGAAGTCGGCGTGTTCCGGCTGCCCGCCCAGATAGGGGCGCTGACGGTGGCGGAGGTTGGCGGGCGAACGCTGATTCTTGCAGGTGTGGGGGATTCGCTGCGCCTTATCGATCCCGCAACCGGGCGCCATATCGGTCCCTTGCCGGCAGGCCACTCCGGGGCGGTGGAAGCCATGGCCACCGGCGTGGCGCACGGCCGCCCGGTCGTGGTGACCGGCGGGCAGGACGGCACTGTGCGCGTCTGGCCTCTGGACGTTGGCCGACAGCTCCCCAAAAACCCCATCGCGGTACTGGCTTTCCCGTCAGCCGTGAGCGCCGTGGCAATGGCTGAGGACGGCCGCCTGGCGGTTGGCTTCGGTCACGAGGTGGCCGTCCTCGCTCCTCGCTGACCGGTCCGCAAAGGTACACCGTTGCATGGTCCCACGCCATCACCGACCTGCCTGCCGAACAGGCCGACGCGGCCGAGATCGCTGCCGAGATCGCTGCCTGGGCTCGCGGGCACTGGACCGTGGAGAACACCGTCCACTGGGTGCGTGATGTCGTCTTCGGTGAGGACAAGTCCCAGGTCAGGACCCGCAATACGCCCGCCGCCTTTTCCTTCGCTCAGCGGCCGAACAGACGCAGCAGCCGGGCTTGGCGGGCCTCCCCGGCCACGGGTGGAGCCCCTGGGGCGGCGAAGAAGCGGTGGGTAGTGCCGGCGGAGACAGGTGACTCCGCCAAGCCGGCGTAAATTTCGGCGAGGTGCTCTTCGATCCAGGCGACGAGCTCCGGATCGAGCTTCTCGGGAGCGTTGACGGCTCGGGCCAGGTCCCAGGTGTGAATGGCCGCATCCGTGGTGCGCACGGCGAGGGCCTGTTCTCCGGTCACCGGGCCGAGAGGGTAGTCGAGAGTCTGCTGGAGGGCGCCCGGCCTCCGGAACGCCTCGGCGCACTCCCGCACCGACCGGATGTAGGCACCCACCGGATCGCTGCCCAGAGCGTCCTCGTCCCGGGCCGGAGGAAGTCGTCGGCCGAGCCGCCGTCCAGCAGAGAGACGTAGTTGAGGTTTCCCCGGGTCATGTGGTTGACGAGGTGGCGTACGTCCCACTCTGCGCAGGGGGTGGGTACCGTCCACTGCTCGGCCCGTACCGCGCGCAGCTTGTGGGTGAACTCGGAACCGGAGAGTAGATAGCGGTCGATGATTCCAGCGAAGCGGTATGACATGGCCGCAGCGTAGAAGTGCAGAAGGCGACGTGCCAGGGCTGATGCGTTCTCAGCTGGCGGGATAGGGCGGTTCGTCGGCTCTGGTACGCGGCTGCCGTCGTGTTGCCCAGTCTGTGGCTGGCCGTGGTGTTGCCGGGTGTGCTGTCGGGGCCTGGTCTCGGGGTGGTGGGCTGTGGTCGGGTCAGGCCGCTGCGGCGCTGGTATCGGTGGGCGAGGGTCAGATGGCGGGGCCGTCGAGGTAGGTGTAGCTGCTCCCGGTGCTGCCGCCGAGGGTGGCCACCGTGATGGTGATGTCGCCGGCGGGGTGGGGCGGGGCGGTGGCGGTGATCATCTGGTCGGAGACGACGGTCAAGGGCGCGGGGGTGCCGTCGAAGGTGATCTTCTGGGTGGTGGCCAGATGGTCGCCGGTGAGGGTGACGTCGGTGCCGCCGCCGGTGGGTCCGGAGGCGGGGCTGATGCCGGTCAGGGTGGGGGTGTCGAGGTAGAGGAAGGTCAGGCCGCCGGCGCTTCCGCTGGGGGTGATGACGGTGACGGGTACCGGGCCGGGGGACGGGACTCCGGGGATGCCGACGGTGACGGCGTTGTCGGTGACGGACTGGATGGTGGCCAGTCTGGAGCCGAAGCGCACCGAGGTGGCTCCGGCCAGGTTGGCCCCGGTGACGACCGCGGTGCCGCCGCCGGTGTAGGGCCCCATGGCGGGGCCCGCGCCGCCGTTGGGGTTGCTGGTGGTGGTGATCCCGGTCAGCAGCGGGGCAGGGCGGTAGTAGAAGGTGCCGAAGATGGCGGTGCCGCCGGGGGTGGTGACGGTGACGGGGACCGCGCCCTGTCCGGCGGGGGTGCGCACGGTGACCGAGGTCGCGGTGTTGGCCAGGATGGTGGCGGGGGTGTCTCCGAAGCGCACGGCGGTGGCCGGGGCCAGGTCGTGGCCCCGGAGGGTCACGATGGTGCCGCCGGCGGTGGTGCCGTGGTCGGGCACGAGCGTCAGGGCGATCACACTGACGGCGTTGTCGGCGTTGTCCGTCACGTACAGCCGGGTACCGGCGGGGGTGACTGCGACGCAGACGGGGCCGTTGCCCACTGCAATGCTGCCGGTGGCGGTGTTGGTGGCGGTGTCGATCACGCTGACGGCGTTGTCGGCGAAGTCGGCGATGTAGGCGGTGGTCCCGTCCGGGCTCACGGCCACGAAACGAGGCGTGGAGCCGACACCGATGGTGGCCACGGCGGTGTTGGTGGCGGTGTCGATCACGCTGACGCTGTCGCTGCCGGCGTTGCAGACGTAGGCGCGGGTGCCGTCCGGGCTGAAGGCGGCGATCACCGGCACGTCGCCGGCGGTGAAGCTGCCGGTGACGGTGTTGGTGGCGGTGTCGATCACGCTGACGGTGCTGTCGCCCACGTTGCAGACGTAGGCGCGGGTGCCGTCGGGGGAGATGGCGACGCCGACCGGGAAGGGGCCGGTGTTCACGGTGGCGGTGACGGTGTTGGTGGCGGTGTCGATCACGCTGAGGGTGTTGGTGCTCTGGATGGTGACGTAGGCGCGGGTGCCGTCCGGGGAGAGCGCCACCAAGGCCGGTCCGGCGCCGACCGCGATGGTGGCCGTAAGGGTGTTGGTGGCTGTGTCGATCACACCGACCGTGCCGGCATCGGCCAGTGTCACGTAGACGCGGGTGCCGTCCGGGGAGACCGCCGGGAAGATCGGGCCGCCGGCGGCAGCGATGGTCGCGGTGACGGTGTTGGTGGCGGTGTCGATCACGCTGATGGTGTTCGACACCTGGTTTGCAACGTAGCCACGTCCTCCGTCCGGGGTCAGGGCCATCCCCAGCGGGGAGCTACCGACGGGGATGGTGGGGTCAGCAGGTGTCAGCACCGTGTTGCGTTGCCGTGGCAGCGCAACGGTGGCCAGCAGCGGATCAGGTCGGGTCAAGACGGGCATGGCGAAGCCTTTCTGAGCACGTATCGGGGAACCGCAGCCCCTGCCCCGGGCAGAGAGACAAACTCCGGGGCAGGGACAGCGGTTGATGCCGCTGCGGGGTTCCGCCTGCGGCAGTGTGGCCACGCTGGAGGCGGCCGATCGTCCTCACCGGTCCCTATGGCCCGAACGGCCACGCCAAATGAACCGCTGAACCGTCTCCAGCATGTGACCCGGCGAAGGGTGGGCGGCCCACCGGTTCCGATACTCAAAGTGACCCACAATGTCAAACAGGCGACAAGAGCTAGCCGTGCGACATCACCCGAACAGCCGAGCGCACGACGTCAGGGTCCGTGCTACCCCTCTACACCCCCGACATATTGGCAGCGCCGGTCCGGCAAGGCTGATGCGTTCTCAGCAGGTGATCTTGAGGAATGCGGTGGCGTGGTCGGGGCGTGACCGGTAGTGGTCGGCTGCGGCGGCGATGTTGGTCCAGCCGGCCTGGCGCATCAGGCCGATGGCGAGGTTGCGCAGAGTGGCCATGGCGCGAGGTGCGCTGCCGGTGCGGATCTTGGAGGCGTCCTCGGCGAACGTCACGTCTCTCACGTGGTGCAGGGCCTCCACGGACCAGTGGCCTTGGACGAGTTCGGCCAGGCGGGCGGGGTCGGCCTGGCCGGGAGCGAGGCTGGTGACGGCGTAGACCGTCTTCACCTGGATTTTGCCAGTCTTGGCGTTGACGCGGCGTCGCTTGATCTCGATGCCCTGGACGGCGTGCGGGAACAGCAGCCCGGCTTCGACGGTGCACACCTTCAGCCGCCGGACCTCGCGACGTCCGTGCCCGGCGGTGCGGGTGCGGTCCAGCAGCGGCATCTGCCGCCAGGGCAGGCGCCGCAGCTGCCGGCGCAGCTTCTTCTGGTTGCCCTTGACGACCAGGACGTAGTGCCCGTTGGCGGCGACGATCTTCTTCGCGGTCTTTCGCTGGGTGTGCATGGCGTCGGCGGTGACAACCACGCCACGCAGGTCGAAGCAGGCCAGCAGCGGGGCCATGGCCGGGATCTCGTTGCTCTTGGCCGCCACCTGGCGCTGGGCGATGACGGTCTGGCTGCCGTGCAGGGCGGCGGCCAGCAGGTGTATCGCGGTCTTGCTGTCGGTACGCGAGCCGCGCACCGACTTGCCGTCCACCGCCAGCCCGACCAGGGCTTCATCCTCCTCGACGGGATCGGCGGCATGGCGGGCGAGCCAGGTGCCGACGGCGTCGTCCAAGGCGTCGCCGTCGATGCGGGCCAGCAGTCGGCCGAGCGTGGAAGCGTTGGGCGTGGCCCGGGTGAGGCCCAGTCCGGCGCGGACCTGCGGGTCAGCGTCGGCGGCGTGCCGAGCGATCTGCGCGAGGGAGCGGGCTCCGCCGAGCACCGCCGTCAGGCACAGGGCCAGCAGCACGCCGATGCGGTAGCGGCGCCCGCGCACCCGGCGCGGATCGGGCACGGCGGCCAGCACCTCGGACAGCGAGGCCAGTTCGTGCGGTTCGATGGACGGACAGGGCTCGTTGCCGTCCTGGCAGTGGCGCGCGAGGACGTTGATCAGGGAGGATGACACGCGGACGCGACTCCAGGACGATCTTCGGTCTCAGAAGCCTTGATCATCTGGCGTCGCGTCTCTTGCTTCCACTCCGGCAAACGGTCCATCAGGCACCAGAGCCGACGAACCGCCCTATCCCGCCAGCTGAGAACGCATCAGCCCTGGGCGACGTGCTGGCGGAAATCAGCCGCCGAGCCCCGGAGGCACGCCCGCCGGCCACTTGCCCGGAAGGCGGGTCTCCTGGACTGAGCCAGTAGGCAGTCACTTCTCGTCGACATGCACGGCCCCACTGATCAGCAAGTGACTCCGAAACCAGTCGACAAACGCTGTTCCTAGAGATCAACGAAGCCACACGTGGTCCTGGCGACGCAGCGGCGAATTCACGGTTTCCACCGATCAAGCTCACGGAGTCGATCGGCGCCTGGCGCGTGCATCATCTCCGTCGGCCACTCGCGGCCGGGAAACTGTTCGAGGGTCTCCGGGATCGGTCTGGCCCGGCCTTCTTCGTCGAGCTGCACGGCTTCCTTCTCCTTCGTGGTGTGGCGGGTCCTGCGGTGCCGGGCCCGTCCGAGCATGGCGCCGTCCCTCCCCTGCGCGTCTCGACCGGCGCCGGTGTCAGTAGAACTACGCAATCGGCCACGGAACCTCCCTGCTCATGACCAAACGGCCTGGTCACATGTACTACGTTCTGTCAGATCCGGCTTCCGGCCTGCCGGGGTCCGTTGTCACTGCACCGTCCAGGAGTCCTCACCATGAGCGATGTCATGAGCGAATCCCTTTTTGCTGCTGTCGCGCCTGATCGTGGCGGTGACCCCGCCGAGGGTGCCGCACTGGTTCGTTCACTGATCGCCGACGGGGCGGATGTCTCGGCGCACGACGGGCAGGGCGCCACCACGTTGCACCGGGCGGTGAAGGCCCCGTACGGCGCCGACGACCCGCTGCCTTACCTTGCGGTGATACGGGCGCTGCTGGAGTGCGGTAGGAAAAGGATATGCAGAGTTCCATTGAACTTCTGCATGCATACGTGAATAACCATCACGTTAATCACCGCATCCGTCCGGCAAAGAAGGCCAGCAGCGATGGCCTCCGGCAGAACTAGTTAACGTTTCCCTACTCGAAATGCAGGAGAAATTGATGCTCAAGCGAACCATGGTGACCCTCGCGACAGCCGTCCTCGGGTTGTCCGCTCTGGCTGCTGCCCCCGCTCAAGCAGCCCCCGTGGCCCAGGCCGATCCGCCCACCGGCTGCGTCACCTGGATCGAGTGGGCCCATGAGGGCCCCAACGTCCACTGGTACGGAGGGGGCAAGGTGCAGTGCGACACCGGCACCTACCAGGCCAAGGTGGTCTGCTACTCCGGGCAGCACGGCATGGGGTACGTCCTCTACGGCAACACCGTCGAGGCACCCGATGTGGCTGCGGTCACCTGCAACCCCGGCCACGTCGCGCAGAGCGTCCACGTCGTACCTGCGTAGCGGCATCCCGGGCCTGCCGCTGCCGAAGGGCGGAGCGTCCACGCGGGCCGGCCCTCTGCCTGTGGTATTCGCAAGCCGTGCCGCCAATCACGCGGCGGCGGCCACGAGATGGGTTCCGGAACCCCGCCGAGCACCCTCTGGGGCCGAGAGAGGGGGCCGGGGAATGAAATCAGAGACGGAACGAAGGCTTGGGCGCGGTGGTCGGGCAATCCGAGACCGACAACGGCGGTGAGGACGCGCCCGCCCCCGAGGCCCGGCCCGCCCTCCGGCTGGCTGAACCCGAGCCGCACGTCGCGCACCACCACGGCGCCCTCCGAGCTGGAGGGCGCCGTCGCCGTTCCTGGCCGGTGACGTTTCCGTGCCAGCAGCACCAGGTGAACCGGCCCGTTCCAGATTTCACGGTGCTGCGTTGCACACGCGCATGCCCAGTGGGCGGTCTGCGGGCTGGTGGTGGTGTTTTCCGCCGAGCAGCCAGTGTGTGATCCGCGCGGTCGACGGTGCGGTGCCTTCGGCTGGGCTGTCCACGTCGATGTCGGGTGCGGTGGCGTTCACTGTGCGGCTCCTTGGGGGCATGTGTCAGCGGTGGCCATGGTGTTGGGGTGGTGGTTCATGGGCGGGCCTGGTTCAGGTGGGTGGGGAGGGTTTGGACGGAGTTGGAGATCAGGGATGGCACGGGCACGAGGGATTCGGGGTTGGTGGCGAGTGAGAGTCCGGGGTACGCGCTGAACAGGGCTTCGAGAGCGATCGCGGCTTCCATGCGTGCCAGGGGTGCGCCAAGGCAGACGTGGGGGCCACCGCCGAAGGCCAGGTGCCGGGACTGGGTTCGGGTGAGGTCGAACCGGTCGGCGTCCTGGCCGTGCTGGGCGGTGTCGCGGCCGGCCGCGCTGTAGGGGGCGAGGATGGCATCGCCAGCGGGTACGGTCACGCCGCCCATGTCCAGGTCCTCGCGTGGGTAGCGGGCGAGGAAGTTTCCGATGGGGGCGTCCCAGCGCAGAGTTTCCTCGACGACGACGGGCCAGACGGAGGGGGCGGAGCTCAGCGCGAGATCGAGTTGGCCGGGGTGGGTGAGCAGGGCGCGCAGCGCGTTGGTGATGAGGCTGAGGGTGGTTTCGTGACCGGCGGCGACCATCAGCCAGAGGGTGCCGGTCAGCTCTGCGTCGCTGAGGATGCCGGGGTTGTCCCTCTGGGCGGCGATCAGGGCGCTGGTGAGGTCGTCGCCCGGTGTGCGGCGCTTGTGTGCGACGACCTTGTCGAGGAGTTCGTAGATGAGGCGTTGTGTCGAGAGGACTTCTTCAGGCTCTGCGGTGGAGTCGAAGATGGACCGGACCAGGCGCCGCAGCTGGGGCCGGAGCGGGCCGGGGACTCCGATGATGTCGCAGATGACGTTCATCGGCAGCGGGTAGGCCAGGTGCTCACGCAGGTCGACCGAGCCGTCCGGGCCGGTGCGCTCGGGCAACGCCTGGACGAGGCCGCGGGCGAGTTCGGTCACTTGCGGGCGCATGGCCCGGACACGTTCGGGGGTGAGGACCTGGGTGACGACGCGGCGCAGGCGGCGATGGTCGTCGCCGTCAGCCGTCACCATGTTGGTGATTTTGACCATGCCGGTCAGCGGCCAGTCCTCGGGAATCCGGTTGGTGCGGATGTCCGTCCACCGGTGCCAGTCCTTGCTGACCCGCGGATCAGTCACCAATTCCGTGACGAGCTGGTGCGTGGTGACGGCCCAGGCTTCCACGTCGCCGGGCAGGATCACCTTAACGACCGGGCCGAGCTCTCGCAGCCGTGCGGCTTCGCCCTGGTGGTCGGCACCGGTCGGGTCCAGGCGCAGGACCGGGACATGCTGGGCAGTACGTTGTTGTGCCGTCATGAGCTACCTCCGGTACACGGTGCGAGAGCGGGCGGGCTGGGCTATCGAACGGACGGGTCCAGGGCGGTGTCGCTGGTCGGCGTGAACGTCACGGGCAGGGATTGGAAACCGGTCGATGCGTCCGAGCGGCCTGAGCGTGGTGGCAAGCATGTCTTTGTAGCGCCCGGCGGTCTCGGCGTAGTTGGTGTAGGTGGTCCGTCTCGCCTCTCGTAGAGCCCGGAGGGTCTCGGTCCTGGTCTGGTGGCGGGCTGTACTGCGGGCTGAGGAGTGCTGCGGTGGCCCCCGTCGCCGCTGTACCGAGGGCTCCGACGGTGGCGCCGAGCACGGCGGCGAGTCCTGCGTCCATCGCGCCACTGTGGCGGCCGCCGTCCGGGCAGCGCGAGACGGAGACCAGCCATCCGCATCCGGACAGCAGCGCGGCACGCCTGGTGATGGTGGTCGCCGGAAGCGTTCACGGCCGAGGTGAGGCTGTCGGGCCGGGTGCGCAGCAGCTCGGGGACGCGGCTGGTCTGCCCGAGCCAGGTTCTGACGGGACAGGGGATATACGCGCTGGACGCACGGCTCGTTGCCCGCCGGCGCGAACGTCACGCGCGGGAAGGTCATCGCGGAGCTGAGCTTCGGCTTCTGGCGCTTCCTGCTGGCCCGCCAGTACAAGACCAGTCTGTGGCCCGAACTCGCGGGCGCCTTCCCTCACGCCCCCAACCGTGCCCTGATCACGGTGGAGAACCCGGTCAAGCGGCTGCACAAGTTCCGCAACCGCATCGCCCACCACGAGGGCATCTGGCAGGGGCCGATATGGCCTCATGATCCCAGAATGGATACGGATGTGACAGGCCATCATCTGTGCTCGGCTGTCAGCCGGGCCTTCGTCGTCCGGGCCGCCGCCTACAGGCGGCGGCCCGGCTTCTCTTGCGTTCCTAGAGTTGGCGCCATTGGGTGCCGACCTGGTCGGTCTGGCGGATGATCTGCTCGTCGGCTGCCGGAGCGGGCCAGGCCTGAAGCAGGTACGCCTCGACCGGGTCGTCGTCCGGGCCGAGGCTGTCCTCGGCCCGTCCGGTGTCGCGGCCGCGGGCGTGGACACGCATGCGGTAGCTTCCCGGTCCGGCGGCGGCGAGGTCGGGCAGATCCTCCACCTCGCCGTCCTCCCAGGAGGTGACCAGGGCCGAGCCGGTACTGGAGGCGAAGGATGTCTCCACCACCTCGTCCCAACCCCCCTCGAGCGGTGGTTCGGACAGGTGTGTGGTGACGGTGACCTCGACCGGTCCGACGGTCAGCCCCGTCAGGATGCCGGCCCCGTCCTCCGCCACCGCGATCAGCCCGTTGCCCGCGTCGGAGATATCGGGTGCCTGATCGGTGCCCATGTCGGGGTCGACGATGTAGAACTGACGGGCATACACCCACACACGGGTGGTCCCGCGTTCTTCCGGCATACCGGGTGCCTCCTCGGCGTCAGGAGATGGCGACCCAGAAGGCGTCGCCGTTCAGGATCCTATTGTCCTTGTACGCCTTGAGCAGGTACTTGGATCCACCGGCGGTGCTGTTGTGCTTCTCGTTGATCATCCTGCGGCTGAAGACACCCGTCGCTCCGCCTTCCTTGGTCGAAGCGAAGGGGTACTCGTCGCAACTCTTGCCCGTAGGGCGGGGCAGACTGCTCGGGCAGGCCTTGCCACGGTTCTTCTTAATCAGCGCCTTGTCAGTGGTGCGGTGCAGGGGCTTGCCCACGCCGGGCAGCCCCGGATGCCCCTTCAGCTTGCGCTGCGCGTCCCAGACATGCTGCGCCGCTTCCTTGACGTTCTTGTCGGTGCGGGACATCGCGAAGACAGGAACGTACCCGGGGTGAACACACCCGCCTGCCTTGGTCGTGATCCCCTTGACGGAGTCGCAGCGCACGGTGGCGGCCTGCGCGAGGCTGCCGGTGGCAGGTGACCCGACGGCCGCCTTCAGGGTGACGACAGGTGTTTCCTTGTGCTTGAGCGTCTTCGACCCGGGTGATTTCAGGGCGAACGGGAAGCTGGTTTCCTTCTTGACCAACAGCCCCTTGGCACCGGGAGCGGAGGTCACCGTGCACTTGGTCTTCGCGGACTTGCCGCAATTCAGCTTCAGGCTTGCAATCACGCCCCGCGCCGCCCCGCTGGCGCTGGTCGGGTAGAGACCGATGGTGTGCTTCCAGGTCCGTGAGTCCCTGGCCGCCAGCGACGTGCGCTGAGTGACCCGGATGTTCATCGTGCCCAGAAGCTTCCCGCTGGGCACCTCGATGATGTCGAACCGCAGGCTGCTCACCGAGCACGCCTTGTGCCGGTCATAGGTGAGGTAGCCCGCCCTGCAAGTCAGCCCGGCCGCCGCTGACATCGCGGTGGACGTGGCGGCCGTTGTCCCGGTCGCCTGGGTACAGGTGACGGTGTGCTCGCCGTGGTGCTGGGCACCGATGGATCGGTACGAGCTAGGGTGCGTATTCGGTTGTGATCAAGGGGCCGCTCGTGTGAGGTCCTTGATCCAGATCATCGAGGCCCGGAGGTGGAGTCCGGCGAGGTAGCTCCCCGGGGTCTTGTCGTAGCGGGTGGCGATGCCTCGCCATGCCTTCATCCTGTAGATCGCCCG
>NZ_JBEXPH010000194.1:0-12841 GCF_040611955.1 Streptomyces sp. NPDC006510
CGATCCGCGACGGCATGAACCTGGTCGCCAAGGAGATCCCGGTCGTCTCCGACCACGGCTGCGCGCTGGTGCTGTCGCGGGAGGCGGGGGCCTTCGCCGACGCGACGCGGCCGGCGAGGCGGGCCCGTACCGACCGCTCCGCGAGCATCTGACAGCGCTCCAGGAGTGCCGCGGCCACCGGCCTGTGGCGCAGGGCACGCAGCGCGGCGAGATCGTCGGGGCCGGGGTCGTATCCGCCCGCCAGGGCGTCCTGGAGCAGCTCCAGGTAGCCGCTGACGGAGCCGGGGAGGGCGTTTCGGTAGCGGACGAGGTCGGCGAGGAGGAACGTGCGCAGCCGTCCCGCCTCGCCGACCGCCTCGTCCACGGCGCCGGCCAGCCGCAGGCAGTCCTGGACGTCCTCGTCCGGCAGGGGCATGGGGTGAAGGGCAGTGGCGAGGGCGCGTCGGAGCACACGCAGTTCGTCCGCGCTGAACGCCATGCCGCCGCGTGATCCGTAAGGCGTGGGCATGGAGCGACAATACGTGCTAAATGGACAAAATCGGCTTAATTGGCCGTCGACGGCGCGGCGGCGGGCCCGTTCTTCGTGAGCCGTTCCCGCAGGTACGCCGCCTGTCCGCTACAGCCGGGACACGTTCCGCTCGTACACCAGGCGCAGGCCGATGAGGGTGAGCCAGGGCTCGTGCTCGTCGATGACGGAGGACTCGCCCAACACCATCGGCGCAAGGCCGCCCGTCGCGATGACGGTGACGTCCTCCGGGTCGGCCGCCAGCTCCTTCTTCATCCGTGCGACGACGCCGTCGACCTGGCCCGCGAAGCCGTAGATGATGCCCGACTGCATCGCCTCGACGGTGTTCTTGCCGATCACGCTGCGCGGCCGGGCCAGCTCGATCTTGCGCAGCTGGGCGCCCTTGACGCCGAGCGCCTCGACCGAGATCTCGATGCCGGGTGCGATGACACCGCCGGTGTACTCGCCCCGGGCGGAGACCGCGTCGAAGGTGGTGGCCGTGCCGAAGTCGACGACGATCGCCGGACCGCCGTACAGGTCGACGGCGGCGACCGCGTTGATGATGCGGTCCGCGCCGACCTCCTTCGGGTTGTCCATCAGGATCGGCACCCCGGTCTTGATGCCCGGCTCGACGAGGACGGCGGGGACGTCGCCGTAGTAGCGGCGGGTCACCTCGCGCAGCTCGTGCAGGACGGCCGGGACCGTGGAGCAGATCGCGATGCCCTCGATGCCGTCGCCCAGCTCCATGCCGAGCAGCGGATGCATGCCCATCAGCCCCTGGAGCAGCACGGCGAGCTCGTCGGCGGTGCGGCGGGCGTCGGTGGAGATCCGCCAGTGCTCGACGATCTCCTCGCCGTCGAACAGGCCGAGGACGGTGTGGGTGTTGCCGACGTCGATGGTGAGCAGCATCAGGCGCCGGCCCCGTCGGTGTCGCGGAAGTCCAGGCCGATGTCGAGGATCGGCGAGGAGTGGGTGAGCGCGCCGACGGCCAGGTAGTCGACGCCCGCCTCGGCGTAGGCGCGAGCGGTGTCGAGGGTGAGTCGGCCGGAGGACTCCAGGACCGCTCGGCCGCCCACCAGGGCGACCGCCTCGGCCGTCTGGATCGGGGTGAAGTTGTCCAGCAGGATCAGGTCGGCGCCCGCGTCGAGCACCTCGCGGACCTGCTGCAGGGTGTCGACCTCGACCTCGATCGGTACGTCCGGGAACTCGTCCCGTACCCGCTTGAAGGCCTCGGCCACGCCGCCCGCGGCGATGACGTGGTTGTCCTTGACCAGGGCCGCGTCCGACAGCGACATCCGGTGGTTGACGCCGCCGCCGCAGCGCACCGCGTACTTCTCCATGGCGCGCAGGCCCGGGGTGGTCTTGCGGGTGTCGCGGACCTCGGCCTTCGTGCCTTCGAGAACGTCGGCCCAGGCGCGGGTGGCGGTCGCGATGCCGGAGAGCCTGCACAGCAGGTTGAGCGCGCTGCGCTCGCCGGTGAGCAGGTCGCGGGTGCGGGTGGTGACGGTCAGCAGCTTCTGGCCGGGGGTGACCCGGTCGCCGTCCTCGACGTGGCGCTCGACCGCGAACTCGTCCGTGCAGACGATGGACAGCACGGCCTCGGCGATGCGCAGGCCGGCCACGACGCCCGCCTCACGGGCGGTGAAGTCACCGGTGGCCACGGCGTCCTCGGCGACGGTCGCGACGGTGGTGACGTCCACGCCGCCGTCGAGGTCCTCCTCGATGGCGACGTGCGCGACGTCCTCGACCTGGACCGGGTCCAGGCCCGCGTCGGCGAGGAGCTGGGCGAGGGCGGGGTCGAGGCCGCACTCCAGCGGGTTGACCTCGTAGAACTCGTCCCCGCCGCAGCCGCAGCCGTCCCCGCAGCCGCCCGCGGACGGTGCGGGCGCGCCGATCTGGATCAGCGGTACGTCCACGGGTGTGGGGCGCGGATTCTCTTCGGGCGTGCTCACGGTTACGGCTCCTCGGTGACGTCGGCGGGGTGGGTCAGGGGTGCTGCTGCGCAGTCTGGTGCCTGCGTGGGGCGTACGGGCCCGAATGCCTCGGTCTCCGTCCGACGGAGGACCGGTTCACGCTCCGGGGTGAGCCGGACGACGAGGTGGC
Source organism: Streptomyces sp. NPDC006510 (assembly GCF_040611955.1). Taxonomy (NCBI): domain Bacteria; kingdom Bacillati; phylum Actinomycetota; class Actinomycetes; order Kitasatosporales; family Streptomycetaceae; genus Streptomyces; species Streptomyces sp. NPDC006510. Next base: position 2,609 of record NZ_JBEXPH010000194.1, read on the forward strand.
GGCGCCAGTTCTCGTCGTCGCGCTCGGGCCGGTCCTCGCGCCAGTGGCAGCCGCGGGTCTCCTCGCGCCGGCGGGCGGCGGCGACCAGGACGCGCGAGACGAGCAGCAGGTTGGTGGCCTCCCACGCCTCGACGCCGGGCACCGCGACCTTGGGCTCGTCCGCCTCCACGGCCAGGGCGGCGCTGTTGTGGAGGGCCTCCAGCTCGTCGGCGGCGGTGGCCAGGCTCTCGGCGGAGCGGAGCACTCCGGCGCCCCGGGTCATGATGCGCTGGATCGTGCCCCGGGCCTCCGGAGCGATCAGCGGGGAGGGCGCGCGGTCGTCGCCGGCTTCCGCGGCACCCGCGCTGGGCCGGTCCTCGACGATGTCCGCCGCGATGCGCTCGGCGAAGACGAGGCCCTCCAGGAGGGAGTTGGACGCCAGCCGGTTCGCGCCGTGCACGCCGGTGCAGGCGACCTCGCCGCAGGCGTACAGACCGGGCACCGTCGTACGTCCCCGCAGGTCGGTGCGGATGCCGCCGGAGGCGTAGTGCGCGGCGGGGGCGATCGGGATCGGCTCGGTGATCGGGTCGATGCCGTGGGCGCGGCAGGCCGCCAGGATCGTGGGGAAGCGCTGCTCCCACATCTCGGCGCCGAAGTGGCGGGCGTCGAGATACATGTGCTCGGTGCCGTGCAGTGCCATCCGGCGGGTGATGGCCTTGGCGACGATGTCGCGCGGGGCCAGCTCCGCCAGTTCGTGCTGTCCGAGCATGAAGCGCGTGCCCGAGGCGTCGACGAGATGGGCGCCCTCGCCCCGTACCGCTTCCGACACCAGCGGCTGCTGGCCCTCGGAGCCGGCGCCGAGGAAGAGGACCGTCGGGTGGAACTGGACGAATTCCAGGTCGGAGACCTCCGCGCCGGCCCGCAGCGCCAGCGCCACGCCGTCGCCGGTGGAGACCGCCGGGTTGGTGGTGGCGGAGAAGACCTGGCCCATGCCGCCGGTGGCGAGGACCACCGCGGGGGCGTGGACCGCGCCGACGCCGTCGTGCTGGCCCTCGCCCATGACGTGCAGCGTGACGCCCGCGGTACGCCCTTCGGCGTCGGTGAGGAGGTCCAGGACGAGCGCGTTCTCCACGGTGTGCAGGGCGGCTTCGCGGACCGCCCCGACCAGGGCGCGGGAGATCTCGGCGCCCGTCGCGTCGCCGCCCGCGTGGGCGATGCGGCGGCGGTGGTGGCCGCCCTCGCGGGTCAGCGCGATGTCGCCGCTCTCCGTGGTGTCGAAGTGGGCGCCGGTCCCGATGAGCCGGCGCACGGCGTCCGGCCCCTCGGTGACCAGGGTCCGGACCGCCGCCTCGTCGCACAGACCGGCGCCCGCGACCAGGGTGTCGTCGAGGTGCTGCTCGGGGGTGTCGCCCTCGCCGAGGGCGGCCGCGATACCGCCCTGCGCCCAGCGGGTGGAGCCGTCGTCGAGGCGGGCCTTGGTGACGACGACGGTGGCGAGGCCCGCCGCCGCGCAGCGCAGTGCGGTGGTGAGACCGGCCACGCCGGAACCGACCACCACGACGTCGGCGTCGATGGACCAGCCGGGGGCGGGGGCGGTCAGCCGTATTCCGGTCACGTGGTGGCTCCGAAGGTCAGCGGGATGTTGTCGATGAGCCGGGTCCTGCCGACCCGCGCGGCCACGGCGAGGATCGCCTCACCGGTGGTGCGGTCGTCGGGGATCTCGGTGAAGTCGGCCGGGTCCACGAGCGCCAGGTAGTCCAGGGCGAGCGGGGGCTGCCCGGCCGCCGCGTCGTCGAGGATCAGCAGCGCGGCCGCCCGTACCGCGGAGGGGCCGTCGACCGGGCGGGCCAGGGCCACCGCCTGGGTGTCGGCGGCCGCACGGGCCTCGCCGAGCGCGGTGAGCGCGGCGGCCCGGCCGGTGGTGGCCGAGGTGGTCTGCGCGCGGGCGTGCAGCGCCTGCTGGGCGGCGAGCCGGTCGCGGGCGGCGAACAGGGCCCGGGACAGGGCGAGGGCGGTGTGCCGTTCCTCCGCGTCCAGGAAGCGGTTGCGGCTGGAGAGCGCGAGGCCGTCCGGCTCGCGGACCGTCTCCACGCCGACGATCTCCACGGGGAAGTTCAGATCGCGCACCATGCGGCGGATCAGCGCCAGCTGCTGGGCGTCCTTCTGCCCGAAGAACGCGGCGTCGGGGCGGGTGAGGTGGAGGAGCTTGGCTACGACGGTGAGCATGCCGTCGAAGTGTCCGGGGCGCGAGGCCCCTTCGAGCCGCTCGCCCATGGGGCCCGCAGAGATCCGGACCTGCGGTTCGCCGCCGGGGTAGACCTCGTCGACGGACGGCGCGAAGACCGCGTCCGCCCCGGCGGAACCCGCCACGGCGAGATCGGCGTCGAGCGTACGGGGGTAGCGCTCCAGGTCGGCGGCCTCGCCGAACTGGAGCGGGTTGACGAAGACGGTGACGACCACCTGGCCGTCGGGGCCCGCGGCCGCGCGTGCGGCACGGATCAGGGTGGCGTGGCCCTCGTGCAGGGCGCCCATGGTCATGACGACGGCCCGCGGCCCCTTGCGGGGTGCGAACGCGCCGAGATCGGCCGCGGTACGGAGCAGGGCGGCCGCGGGCGCGCGGGACGGGGTGGGCTTCTGCGGCGTGCCGGGTGCCTGCGGCGTACCGGGCCCGTGGGGCACGGCGGGGCCGGGGGTGCCGGGCCTGCCGGTTGTGTCGGTCATCGGGGCTCCTGTGATCCGGTGCCGCCCGTGCCGGTCCCGTCGGCCAGGACGCCGAGCAGGTCCTCGGCCAGCTCCGGCTTGAGCATGCCGTGGGCGAGTGCGCGGTCGGCGGTGGCGCGGGCCATCGCGACGTATCCGGCCACGGCCTGCGGGGCGTGCCTGCGCAGCTCGCCGATGTGTGCGGCGACCGTGCCCGCGTCGCCGCGGGCCACGGGGCCGGTCAGCGCGGCGTCGCCGGAGCGCAGGGCGTTGTCGAGTGCGGCACCGAGGAGGGGGCCGAGCATCCGGTCGGGGGCGGTGACCCCGGCCGTACGCAGCAGCTCCATCGACTGGGCGACCAGGGTGACCAGGTGGTTCGCGCCGAGGGCGAGCGCCGCGTGGTAGAGCGGACGGGACTCCTCCGCGATCCATTCGGGCTCGCCGCCCATCTCGATGACCAGCGCCTCGGCGGCGAGCCGCAGCTCCTCGGGGGCGGTCACGCCGAACGAGCAGCCGGCCAGCCGCTGGACGTCGACCGAGGTGCCGGTGAACGTCATCGCCGGGTGCAGGGCGAGCGGCAGGGCGCCGGCCCGCAGCGCCGGGTCCAGGACCCCGGTCCCGTACCGCCCCGAGGTGTGGACGATCAGCTGTCCCGGCCGCACCGCACCGGTCTCGGCGAGGCCCTCGACCAGGCCGGGCAGGGCGTCGTCGGGGACGGTCAGCAGCACCAGCTCGGCGCGCGCGAGAACCTCGGCGGGCGGCACCAGCGGTACGTCGGGCAGCAGGGCGGCCGCCCTGCGCACCGATGCGTCGGAGACGCCCGACACGGCGACCGGTCGGTGCCCGGCGAGCTGCAGGGACGCGGCGAGAGCCGGGCCGACACGGCCCGCGCCCACGACGCCGACCGTGAGGCGGGCGGGGCGGTCCCTCGCGTCGAGGGGGTCATGGGGGGCTGTTGCATTCACGCGGCGATGGCCTTCCGTTCCAGTCCGCGGGGGGTACCGGACGATTTCTCTGCATGCTACGCCAGCGTTTCGTCCGGACTCCCGGCTGTCCACAGCCTGTGGGAAAAGTCCGTGCGGGAGGCGCGGCCCGGAGCCGGGGCGCCCCAAAGCCGTGCGAGGCCGAGCTGCGCCCTGCGTGATGATCGTCCCATGACAGACACAGCAGACATGGACGGGCGGTCACGGCCGGAGGCACCGGAGGAACCGCGGGAGGAATCCCAGGAGGATGCCCAGCGGCTGCGCAGGATCAACGCCTGGCGCGCGGCCGAACGGGTCCTGATCAGGCCGCCCATGAACCTCTCGCTCGGTGAGCGGCTGGCCGCGCTGACGGCCGCGGCCGGGTCCGTCACCGATCTCGACCGCCCCGCGGACATCTACGGCGACGGCGTCGTCGCCGAGCTGGAGGAGCGGGTCGCGGGCCTGCTGGGCATGGAGGCCGCCGCGTTCTTCCCGACCGGGACGATGGCGCAGCAGGTCGCGCTGCGGTGCTGGGCCGGACGGACCGGCGACTCCACGGTGGCGCTGCATCCCCTCGCCCACCCCGAGGTGCACGAGCGCGGTGCGCTGGGGGCGGTGAGCGGGCTGCGTACGGTCCATCCGACGTCCGAGCCCCGGCTGCCCACGGCGCAGGAGATCCGCGACTTCGACGAGCCGTTCGGCACGCTGATGCTGGAGCTGCCGTTGCGCGATGCCGGTTTCGTCCTGCCGACGTGGGAGGAGCTGGAGGACGTGGTGGCGACCGCCCGGGAACGCGATGCGGTGGTGCACATCGACGGCGCGCGGCTGTGGGAGTGCGCCCCCCATTTCGGGCGGGAGCTGCCGGAGATCGCGGCGCTCGCGGACAGCGTGTACGTGTCGTTCTACAAGACCCTCGGCGGAATCTCCGGGGCCGCGCTGGCCGGTCCCGCCTCACTGGTCGAGGAGGCCCGCACCTGGCGCCACCGGTACGGCGGGCAGCTCTTCCAGCAGTTCCCCGCGGCGCTCGCCGCGTTGATCGGCCTCGATCGGGAGCTGCCGCAGCTGCCTGCGTACGTGGCGCGGGCGAAGGTGGTGGCCGGGGCGCTGGCCGATGGCTTCGCGGCGGCCGGGGTCGGGTGGTTCCGGGTGCATCCGGAGCCGCCGCACACCCATCAGTTCCAGGTGTGGCTGCCGTACCGGGCGGACGTCCTGACGGAGGCGGCGGTGCGGCAGGCGGAGGAGACGGGCGTGTCCCTCTTCCGCGTGTGGCGCCCCGCGGCTGCCGGGCCGCCCGGGGTGTCGTTCACCGAGGTGACGGTGGGACGGGAAGGGCTGGAGTGGACGGCCGAGGACGTACGGGGCGCGGTGCGGGAGTTCGTGAAGCGGCTGGCTTAGGCCCCGGCTTAGGCCAGGCTTAGGCCTCGCGCTCGGATCACGCCGCCGGGGCCCCGGCCACGTTCGCCCCCGGGGCCCCGGCCGGACGGTTCCGTCCTCAAACGCCGGACGGGCCGGAGTCGCCGCACCGGCCGGAAGCAGCGGAACGGCCAAGGGCACCGGAAGCAGCGGAACGGCCCGGAGCGCCGGAGCGGCCGGTCGGGCCGGAAGCACCGGACCCGCCCGCCCCGCCGGCACCCCCGCTCCCGGCGAACAGGGACCGCAGCGCCGCCCGCCGGCGGCCGCGCGCCGGACGGCCCGCGATCACCGCCTCGAAGCGGCGCCGGTCGCGGGCCTCGCGCACCACTCCCCAGTCGTGCCGGCCCGGCAGCGGCGGCGGCAGCTCGCCCCGCTGGGCCGCGCGATAGCTGTCGATCATGTGCTGCTGAATGGCGTCCATGACCCGAGCGTGTGCCGGGTCCGGCCCGCCCCGCCCACCGATTGACGACCACCGTCAAATGGCGCGATGCCTCCCGCGGGCACCCCGCACTATGGAGGGGTGAGCGTGCACATCGACATCGCCGGGCTGGCGCCCGACCGCATCGTCTTCGAGACCTCCCCCCTCGCCGAGCTGGGGCTGGCCCTGCATGCCCTCTCCGAGCCGGGTCACCACCCGGGCCTGCACGGCTGGGCGACGGCGACCTCCAGCGCACTGGACCCGGACCTCGCCGACCGGCTGCACGAAGCCGATTTCCTGTGGCGCCACACGTTCTCGGACGTCTTCATGCCGTTCGCCGGGGTCCGCGGCGGCGACGGCAGAACGGGCGCGAACCTCGCCGAGGACCTCGACATCCTCGACCGGATGGACGACGAGCGGTTCGTCGCCGCCGCCCTGGAGTTCACCTGCACCAGCCTGTACGGGCTCGGCTCGCCCTCCCCGCTCAACAACCCGACGATGCGCGCCCGCGCCCTGGAGATGGCGGCGGCGCGCGGCCCCCGGCAGGTGGAGTTCGCCCAGCAGCTGCTGGCCGATCCGGCCCCCGTGCGCCGCTGGGTGCGGCGCCTGTTCGAGGACTGCGACCAGGCGTTCTTCGCGGACACCTGGCGCCGGGTGCAGGTCCAGCTGGTCGCCGACGCCCGGCACAAGAACGACCTGCTGCGGCGCAAGGGGATCGGCGAGGCGATGGGCGCGGTGTCCACGGCGCTGACCGTCGACGAGGCCGGGACCCGGATCAGCGCCGACAAGCTGACCGAGGGCCGGACCAGCGCCGTCGGCCCCGGGCTCACCCTCATCCCGTCCACCTTCGGCTGGCCGCACCTGAACCTGCTGCACGCGCCGGGCTGGCGTCCGGTGATCCACTACCCGGTGCACCAGCCCCAGCTGCCCTCCCCCGCCTCCGTGGAACTGCTCCAGCTGCGGATGGAGGCGCTGGCCCACCCGATGCGGATGCGCCTCTGCCGCCACCTTGCCCGCTCCCCGCACACGACCGGCCAGCTCGCCGACACACACGGCATCACGGCGCCCGAGGTCTCCCGCCATCTCGCGGTGCTGAAGAAGGCGGGCCTGGTCACCACCCGGCGGCGCGGCCGGTACGTACTGCACCAGCTGGACCTGACCTCGGTGGCACGGCTCGGCAGCGACTTCCTGGAAGGCGTCCTGCGCTGATCCCGGCGCAACACGCCCCACACAGAGCGCAACGCGCCCCACTCCGAGCGCAACGCGCCCCGTGCCCGACCCGCTCAGTCGAAACGGATGTGCCTGACGCCCGTCCAGACCCGTCGCACCCGGTGCCGCAGCGCGCCGTCCGTGTCCGGCAGGAGGGTCAGCCCCGCCGATCCGGCGACCCGGTCGGCGACCCGCGGGACCGTCAGCCGGTCGGTGACGATGTGTTCGGCGAACTCCGGCTCCGCGAGCCGTTCGAGGCAGTGATCCAGCTTCCGCACGGCGAAGCTCTCCCGCTTCAGCCCGCGCCCGAGCCCGCGTTCGGCGAGCCGGCGCAGCACCGTGGCCCGCTCGGCGAGCAGCGCGACATGGTGCACGGTGTGCCCGTCGTCGCGCAGCCGCCCGACGATCTCGGCGAAATAGCCGGGGTCGACGAGCGTCATCGGCGCGATCACCGGCCCCGGGTGCCCCCGCAACGCCAGTTCCAGCACCTCGCGTACGCCGTCGCGCCAGGCCGTCAGATCCTGGAAGTCGCCGCGCAGCGCGGGCGGCAGCATCCGGTGCAGACCGAACCCGACGTGCTCGGGGTCGCAGACCACGCTGCCGGGCAGCCGCCGCCGGAGCTCGTACGCCGTCTGCGTCTTGCCGCCGCCGAACGGTCCGTTGATCCAGATCAGCGGACCCACCGGTCAGCCCGCCCCGCCACCGGCCCGGACCAGCCCCGTCTCGTACGCGAGGACCACGACCTGCACCCGGTCGCGCAGGTTCAGCTTGGTGAGGATGCGGCCCACATGCGTCTTCACGGTCGCCTCGGAGAGCACCAGGCGCGCCGCGATCTCGCCGTTCGACATGCCCTGGGCGACCAGCAGCATCACCTCGCGTTCGCGTTCGGTGAGCTTGGCGATGTCCTTGTGCTGCGGTTCGCTGTTGCCGCTCGGCAGCATCGGGGAGAAACGATCCAGCAGCCGACGTGTGGTGGACGGGGCGACGACGGCGTCGCCGCTGTGCACGGAGCGGATCGCGGCGAGCAGCTCGGCGGGCGGCACGTCCTTGAGCATGAAGCCGCTGGCCCCGGCCTTCAGCCCGGAGAAGGCGTACTCGTCGAGGTCGAACGTGGTCAGGATGAGCACCTTGGGCGCGTCCGGCTGCGCACAGATGCGCCGGGTGGCCTCGACCCCGTCCAGCCTCGGCATCCGCACATCCATCAGCACCACATCGACGGCGGTGGAGCGAAGGTTCTCGATCGCCTCCGCACCGTCGCCGGCCTCGGCCACGACCTCCATGTCCGGCTGGGCGGCGAGCACCATCCGGAAGCCGGTGCGCAGCAGCACCTGGTCGTCGACGAGCATCACGCGGATCGCCATGAGTGGTCCTGTCTCCTGTTCCGACGTCCGGTGGGGCCGGACGTCTAGTGGGCCGGCTTGAGCGGCAGCAGCGCGCTGATCCGGAATCCGCCGCCGGGGCGCGGCCCGGCGTCCAGCGTGCCGCCGACCATGCCGACCCGCTCGCGCATACCGATCATCCCGTGGCCCGCTCCGTCGGCGCCGCCGTCCTCGTACAGTTCGTGCGCCGCGCCCCGCCCGTCGTCCTCGACCAGCAGCCCGAGCCCGTCGTCGAAGTAGACCAGACGCACGCTGGCCCCCGCGTCCGGACCGCCGTGCTTGCGGGTGTTGGTCAGGGCCTCCTGCACGATGCGGTACGCGGTCAGCTCGACCCCGCTGGGCAACGGGCGCGGCGTTCCCTCGATCTTGAAGTCGACGGCCAGGCCGGTCTGTCTGACCTGTTCGATCAGGTCCTCGATCTGGTCCACATCGGGCTGCGGGACGTACTCCCCGCTCTCCTGCACATCGCCCGTCCGCAGCACCCCCAGCAGCCGCCGCATCTCGGCGAGCGCCTGCCTGCCGGTGCTGGAGATGGTCGTCAGGGCCTGCTTGGCCTGGTCGGGAGCCGCGTCCATGACGTACGCCGCACCGTCGGCCTGCACCACCATCACCGACACGTTGTGCGCGACGACATCGTGGAGTTCACGGGCGATACGGGCCCGCTCGGCCGCCACCGCGACCTTCGACTGCGCCTCGCGCTCCCGCTCCAGCCGGGCGGCGCGCTCCTCCAGCTGGCTGAAGTAGGCGCGCCTGGTCCGCATCGAGTCGCCGAGCACCCAGGCAAGCACGAACGGCACGGTCAGCACGACGACGATGAAGATCTCCTCGGCCCAGCCGGCCCGCGGCCCCTCGTCCGGCCAGCGCAGCTTGGACAGACCCGCCGCGCACAGGCTGCAGACCAGCGCGAGCCGGGACGCCCAGCGCTCCCCGAGGGTGGCCACGGTGAAGACGATCACCAGCATGGCGAAGTTCATGACGCCGGGCCCGAACCCGGTGACCAGCTGCGCCACACCCATCACGATGGCGAGCAGCAGCATCTTCTCCGGCGCGCGCCGGCGCAGCGCGACGACGAGGCAGAGGCCGAGGATGATCGGAACGGCAGCGATGCGCTCCAGGCCGCTCTTCGGGATGGCCACCATGGACATGCCGGAGAGCCCGAGGAGGACGACGGCCCAGAAGCAGTCGACGCCCGTCGGGTGTCTGCGGATGAAGTCGTAGAGGCGCTGCACGTAACCCAGCGTAGGGACAGGCGAGGGGCGCACGGGTCAACCGAAGGGCCGATCCGGCTCCAGGGACCGTACTCCCCAAGGTGGAGACTTGGATACGTGACGGATGAGTGGCGTGGGTGGCAGGCGGCGACAGAGACCGCTTTGTACGGGGACGCGGGGTTCTACCGGAGCCCCGAAGGGCCGGCGGGCCACTTCCGCACCTCCGTCCACGCGTCCCCGCTCTTCGCCTCCGCCGTCGCCCGGCTGCTGGTCGGGACGGCACGGGAACTGGGCACCGGCTCGGTCGACCTGGTGGACCTGGGCGCCGGGCGGGGCGAGCTGCTGACGGGGGTGCTGGCGGCACTGCCGGCCGCGGGCGCCGACGGCCTGACCGTACGGGCGTACGCCGTCGAACTCGCCGCCCGGCCGCCCGGCCTGGATCCCCGGATCGAGTGGTGCGCCGAACCGCCGCCGCGGACGTACGGCCTGCTGTTCGCCAACGAGTGGCTGGACAACGTCCCGACCGAGGTCGCCGAGACCGACGCGGACGGCGTCGACCGGTACGTCCTGGTCCGGGCCGAGGACGGTACGGAACGGCTGGGCGACCCGGTGACCGGGCCGGACGCCGAGTGGCTGCGCCGCTGGTGGCCGTCGGCCGGACCGGGCAGCCGCGCGGAGATCGGCCGCCCCCGTGACGAGGCCTGGGCCCGGGCGGTGTCCACGCTGGCCGGGGGGCTCGCCGTGGCGGTGGACTACGCCCATGTGCGGGACGCGCGGCCCCCCTTCGGCACCCTGACCGGTTTCCGGGCCGGCCGCGAGGTCCGGCCGGTGCCGGACAGCAGCTGCGACCTCACCTCGCACGTGGCACTGGACGCCTGCGCGGCGGCCGGGTCCGGCGCCGGTGCGCCGCCCGAGCTCCTCAGCCAGCGCGAGGCGCTGCACCGCCTCGGCATCGACGGCGGGCG
>NZ_JBEXPH010000194.1:12851-14627 GCF_040611955.1 Streptomyces sp. NPDC006510
GCGCCCGTCCCTCAGCCCCTGCGCTGCATCAGCCAGCCGAAGTCGCCGAGTCCGCCCCTGGCCCTGGCGTCGGCCGACCCGGCCGGCTACGTACGGGCGCTCGCCTCGGCCGGCGAGGCGGCGGAGCTGACGGCCCGGGGCGGACTCGGCGACTTCGGCTGGCTGATGCAGCGCAGGGGCTGAGGGACGGGCGCCCGAGGCCCTGGGCTCGGAACCCCGGCGCGTTCACGCGATACTGGCCGCATGACGGAGACGACGGTCGGCATCGGCGGCGCGGCGGAGAGCACCGACATGGTGCTCAACATCGGCCCCCAGCACCCCTCCACCCACGGCGTGCTCCGACTGCGCATCGTCCTGGACGGCGAGCGCATCCAGCACGCCGAGCCGGTCATCGGCTACATGCACCGCGGCGCGGAGAAGCTGTTCGAGGCCCGCGACTACCGGCAGATCGTGATGCTCGCCAACCGCCACGACTGGCTGTCGGCGTTCTCCAACGAGCTGGGCGTCGTGATGGCCGTGGAGCGCATGCTCGGCATGGAGGTCCCGGAGCGCGCGGTCTGGACCCGCACCCTGCTCGCCGAGCTGAACCGGGTGCTGAACCATCTGATGTTCCTCGGTTCGTACCCGCTCGAACTCGGCGGGATCACCCCGGTGTTCTACGCCTTCCGCGAGCGCGAGGAGCTCCAGGCCGTGATGGAGGAGGTCTCCGGCGGCCGGATGCACTACATGTTCAACCGCGTCGGCGGCCTCAAGGAGGACCTCCCGGCCGGGTGGCTCGGCCGTGCCCGGGACGCCGTCGCCTCGGTCCGGTCCCGGATGGACGTCTACGACGACCTGGTGCTCGGCAACGAGATCTTCCGGGGCCGCACCCGCGGCGTGGGCGTGCTCTCCGCCGGGACCGTGCACGCGTACGGGGTGTCCGGGCCGATCGCTCGCGCCTCGGGCGTCGACTTCGATCTGCGGCGCGACGAGCCGTATCTCGCGTACGGGGAGCTCCAGGACACCCTGAAGGTGGTCACCCGCACCGAGGGCGACTGCCTGGCCCGCTTCGAGTGCCTGCTGGAACAGACGCACAACTCCCTGGACCTCGCGGACGCGTGTCTGGACCGGATGGCCGCCCTGGCTCCCGGCCCGATCAACCAGCGGCTGCCCAAGGTGCTGAAGGCCCCCGAGGGCCACACCTACGCCTGGACCGAGAACCCGCTCGGCGTCAATGGCTACTACCTGGTGTCCAAGGGCGAGAAGACCCCGTACCGGCTGAAGCTCCGCTCCGCCTCGTACAACAACATCCAGGCGCTCACCGAGCTGCTGCCGGGCACGCTGGTCGCCGACATGGTGGCGATCCTGGGTTCGCTCTTCTTCGTCGTCGGCGACATCGACAAGTAGGCGATCTCGTAAACAGGTAGCGGCCGCTGCCCCGGGGCCCGGGGCAGCGGCCGTTACCTGTATCCGTTCACGAGATCGCGCTGCGCAGCTCCGCCACGTCGAGCCGCTCGGTCTCGTCGTGTGCGGTCAGGTCGATGACCTCGCCGACGACCCGGTTCTCGGCCGTGCCCGTACGGTGCGCGGCCAGCGCCTCCTCGCCCACCACGTCGGCGAGGTCCTCGTTCTGCACGGACTCGATCGCGGCGCGGGCCGCCTTCTGCGTACCGAAGAAGTCGAAGCTGCCCTGCGGCACCAGCTGGCGGCGGGACGCCGTGTACGGGGCGACGGCGGTGGCGGCGGGTGCGGTGCGCGCCGGGGGCAGCGCGGCGGACGGCCGGGTCGCGGGCAGGG
>NZ_JBEXPH010000195.1:0-14587 GCF_040611955.1 Streptomyces sp. NPDC006510
GTCCGGGCCGGCCGCCGACACGTCCAAGGGCGGCGGCAAGCCCCGGCGCGGCGGACGCCTGCGCGCCGCGTTCGCCGGCGGCGGCGCGAGCGAGACGCTCGACCCGCACCTCGCCAACCTCTTCGCCGACGCGGCCCGTGCCAAAGCCCTCTTCGACAAGCTCGCCGACTACGGCCCCGACCTGTCCGCCCAGCCGCGGCTCGCCGCGAAGTGGGAGCCCAACGCCGGCCTGGACTGCTGGAGGGTCACGCTCCGGGAGGCCGACTTCCACAACGGCAAGCCGGTCACCGCTGCCGACGTCCTGTACAGCTACCGGCGCATCACCGACCCGGAGAAGGCGTTCCGCGCCAAGGCGTCGCTCGAGCCCATCGATCTGAAGGCCAGCCGCGCGCTGGACGACCGGACCGTCGAGTTCGTCCTCAAGCGCCCGACCGCCGAGTTCCCCAACGTGCTCGCCGCGTTCGGCGCGTACATCGTCCCCGAAGGCGAGCAGGACTTCGACAAAAAGACCGTCGGCAGCGGCCCCTTCCGTTTCGTCTCCTTCGCCCCCGGCAGGTCCGCCGTCTTCAAGCGCAACGACGACCACTGGGACGGCGCCCCCTACCTGGACGAGCTGGAGTTCGTCGTCGCCAACGAGGAGTCCGCCCGCATCAACGCCCTCCTCGGCGGGCAGATCGAGTACGCGCACGAACTCAACCCCACCACGGCCCGCGCCCACGAGGGCAAGGGCCAGATCGAGATCGTGCGGCTCCCGGGCAGCTCCATGCAGGGCTTCGTCATGAAGACCGACCGCCCGCCGTTCGACGACAAGCGGGTACGGGAGGCGTTCTTCCTGATCGCCGACCGCAAGGAACTGGTCGACGGCGCCCTATCCGGCGCGGGCGAGATCGGCAACGACCTATTCGGCAAGGGCTACGAGTACTACGCCGCGAGCCTGCCCCAGCGGGAACAGGATCTCGACCGGGCCAAGGCTCTGCTCAAGCAGGCCGGGGCCGAGGGCCTCAAAGTCACCCTCGACACCTCGCCCGCCGCCGCCGGGTTCACCGAGGCCGCCACCGTCTTCCGCGACCAGACCGCCAAGGCGGGCGTCACCGTCACCGTCAAGACCGGCAGCAAGGACAGCTACTGGAAGGACATCCTCGACTCCGGGACCATCGCCTCCTACCGCTCCGGAGCAATGCCGATCGAGGCCCACATCTCCCAGCGCCTGCTCACCGCTTCCACCACCAACGCCACCAAGTGGCACCACAAGGACTTCGACGCCCTCTACCAGCAGGCGCAGTCCACCAAGGACAAGACCGCCCGCGCCGCCGTCTACGAGCGCATGCAGCGCCGCCTGCACGCCGAAGGCGGCTTCCTGATCTGGGGCTTCGCCGACTGGATCCTCGGCACCGCCCGTAACGTCAAGGGCGTAGAGACCAAGGCGCCGGCCAACTCCCTCGACTGGGCGCGCTTCGACAAGGTATGGCTCGCGTGACCGGACCACGGTCCTGGGTCGCCCGGCGGTTACTGCTCGGTGCGGCACAGACGGCAGCCGTCGTGCTGCTCGTCTTCGCCCTCATCGAGGCGCTGCCGGGCGACGCCGCCGTCGCCCTCGCCGGCGATCAGCCCGACCCGGAGCGCATCGCCGCCATCCGCGAGGCGATGGACCTCGACCGGCCCGCGCACGAACGCCTGGCCGGCTGGGCCGCCGGGCTGCTGCACGGAGACTTCGGCACCTCCCTGGCCTCCGGGCGGCCCGTCGGCACGTACATCACGGACGGCTTCGGACCGACACTGCTGCTCGCCGCTCTCACGGTCGCGCTCCTCGTCCCGATCGGCGTCGGCCTCGGCGTGCTCGCCGCCCGCCACGAGGGCGGAGTCGTGGACCGGCTGGTCAGTTCGGTGACGCTCGGCGTGTACGCCGTACCCGAGTTCGCCTTCGGGGTGCTGCTGGTGACAGTCTTCGCCCTGCGCCTGGGGTGGCTCCCGCCGACCGCCGTCGGGTACGGCACCGACCTCCTCGCCCACCCCGCCGCCCTGGTCCTCCCCGTGCTCGTCCTGCTCTCCCGACCGGTGTGTTCCCTCGCCCGCCTCGTACGCGCCGGCATGATCGACGCGCTGGCCTCGCCGTACGCGGCACACGCCCGCCGCTACGGCATCCCCGGCGTCCGCATCCGCTACGGACACGCCCTTCCCAACGCCATGGCGCCGGCCACCCAGCAACTGGCCCGCACCATCGACTGGCTGCTGTGCGGTGTCATCGTCGTGGAAGCGCTGTACGTGATCCCCGGCCTCGGCACCGTCCTGATGAACGCCGTCGCAGAACGCGACGTTCCCGTGGTCCAGGGCCTCGCCGTCGTCTTCGGCGTCACCACGGTCGTCCTCAATCTCGGCGCCGACCTGGTCGCGCGCCACCTCGCCCCCCGGTCGGAGGTGGCCGCGTGAAGCCCCGATTCGCGCTCGGCGCCGTCGTCATCGGCGTACCCCTCGCCCTGGCCCTCCTCGGACCGCTGGTCGCAGGCGACCCCGGGCCTCGCGCCGCCTCGTTCACGCTCGGCGGCGGACACTGGCTCGGTACCGACTTCGTCGGCCGGGACGTCTGGCGCCAGGTGCTGCTCGGAGGGCGCTCGGTGGTGCTCGTGGCGCTGGCCGCGACCGCCCTTGCCTACCTCGTGGCGCTCCCCGTCGGCCTCCTCAGCGCGCTCACCCACCGCACCTGGCTGGAAGAGCTGCTGATGCGCCCCCTCGACGTGCTGCTCGCCGTGCCGTCGCTGCTGATGATCCTGCTCGTCGCCGCCGTATTCACACCGGGTGCCGTCGGCCTCACCCTACTGGTGGCCCTCGTCAACATCCCCGACGCCGCCCGGATCGTCCGGGCCGCGGCGGCCGAGGCCGCGTCGCGCCCGGCGGTCGAAGCGCTGCGCATGCAGGGCGAGACCTGGTGGCGCACGGCCGTCGGCTACGTCGGCCGGTCCCTCACCCGTACGCTCGCCGCCGACGCGGGCGTCCGGCTGACCGGTGTGCTGTACCTCGTCGCCACTGCGGCGTTCCTCGGTGTCGGCGTCGAACCGGACGCGGCCGACTGGGCGGTGATGGTGGACCGCAACCGCACCGGGCTGTTCGTCCAGCCCTGGGCCGTGGTCGTGCCCGCGCTGCTCATTGTCGCCCTCACCATGGGGACCAACCTGCTCGTCGACACCGGACTGAAGAAGAGGAAACGCACGTGAACGCCCTGAATGCGGTCGCGGAGATCGAGAACCTGCGCGTGGACGTCGGCGGCCGGGCGATCGTCGACGGAGTGAATCTCCGGGTGCTCCCCGGCAGAATCACCGCCATCGTGGGCGCGTCCGGCAGCGGCAAGACGACCACGGGTCTCGCCCTGCTCGGCGAGTACCCGGCCGGCGCACGCGTGACCGGCGACGTACGCGTGCCCGACGGCCTGGTCGGATATGTCCCGCAGCACCCGGGCGCCGTACTCAATCCCGCGCGCCGCATCGATGCGCTGCTGTCGGACATCGCCCGTACGCAGGTAGGCCGCCTACCGCGGCGGGAGCGCCGGGCGGCCATCCGCGAGCGAGTCCTTCGGGCCCTGTCGCTGGCCCAGCTCCCCGACGCGACGGCGATGCTGCGGCGCTTCCCCCACCAGCTGTCGGGCGGCCAGCAGCAGCGCGTCGTCCTCGCCCAGGCGCTGCTGCTCGGTGCCAGGGCGGTGGTGGCCGACGAGCCGACCACAGGCCAGGACGAGCTGACGAAGCGGAGCATCGTCGACCAGCTGGCTGCCGTGTCCCGGGAAGGGGTTGCCGTCGTCCTGCTAAGTCACGACCTGGATGTCGTACGGGCACTCGCCGACGAGGTGCTGGTCATGCGTGACGGGCACGTGGTCGAGTCCGCGCCCGCCGAGCGCCTGTGGCTCTCACCACGGCACCCCTGGACGGCCGCACTCCTGGCGTCCGAGCCCACCACCACACGTATCGAGCCGGAATCCGAGGGCGACGTGGTCCTCCGGACCGGGCCCCTCACTGCCCGCCACGGCCGGACGGTTGTGCTCCGCGCCCCCGAACTCACCCTCCGCGCCGGCGAATGCCTTGCTGTCGTCGGCCGCTCGGGCAGCGGAAAGACCACCCTGGCCCGCTGCCTAGCCGGCCTGCACCGGAACCACGACGGTGAGATCCTCCTCGACGGCACCCTTCTCCCGCGCAGCCTGAGGGACCGCACGCGTCAGCAACTCGCCGCGGTTCAGTACGTCTTCCAGGACGCCAGGGCGGCGTTCGACGAACACCGCCCGGTTCTCCACCAGGTGGCCCGTACGGCGGTGCGGCTGCGAGGGACGGCCGAGGCGGACGCCCTGGCCGAAGCGCGCACCACTCTCGCCGGCCTCGGCCTGACCGACGACCTCGTATGCCGTCGCCCCGGCCGGCTGTCCGGCGGTGAACTCCAGCGGGCCGCGCTGGCTCGCACCCTGCTGGCCCGGCCGCGTGTGCTGATCTGCGACGAGATCACCTCCGGCCTCGACACGGTCACCCGGCAGGGCATCCTCGACACGCTCGCCGGACTCGTGCGTGACCGTGGCGACCTGTCCCTGGTGCTGATCACCCACGACCTGGCCACGGGCGCACTGGCCACCCGCATCGCCGTACTGGAGGCCGGCAACCTCGTCGAAGAGGGGCCTGCACGGCAGCTCCTCAACGCTCCCCAGCACCCGTTCACTGTTCGGCTGATGGAAACCACCGCGCGCCTGCTGGCCCGCACGCGCGTCTGAGACATCATTGTCCGGCTCGGCCCAAGGGGCCGACAGCCCCTGAGGTGTCCCCCGGAGTGTGGACACAGGGGCTCATGCCGTGATTGAGAGTTTAGCTGCTCGCAGATGCTGCTGTTCGAACTCGGCTGGTGAGAGGTAGTCGAGGGCGCTGTGGCGCCTGCGGGCGTTGTAGTAGGTGAGCCACTGGAAGATCTCCAGTCTCGCCTGACGCATCGTGGAGAACAGCCTCTGGCGCACCGTCTCCGCATATCCGCTGGACGCCGAAGGATGAGGCGTGGGCGGAGACGAAGTCCCAGCGGAGGGTCTTCACTTCATCTCCTTCGCGAAATAGGCCGCCGCCCGGCGCAGGATCTCCCGCTCGAGCTCCCACTCCTTCTCCGCTCTGCGCAGCCGGCCGTTCTCCGCGCGAAGCCGGGCCAGTTCCTCAGCCTGGCCCTGCGCGGTCTGGTCCCCGCGGCCGTGATCCCGGCCTCAGTGCGGTGCCATAGGGATCCAGCCGCTCCTCTACGGCTCGCGTCGTCAGCTCTGTCCTCCCTGCCTCTCGCCATGTCTGCGCCAC
Source organism: Streptomyces sp. NPDC006510 (assembly GCF_040611955.1). NCBI lineage: Bacteria > Bacillati > Actinomycetota > Actinomycetes > Kitasatosporales > Streptomycetaceae > Streptomyces > Streptomyces sp. NPDC006510. Next base: position 5,301 of record NZ_JBEXPH010000195.1, read on the forward strand.
CAATTGCACTTCCTTATACGCGTGGTGTTGTTGGTCTGGTTGTCGGTGTCGCGATTCCGTGGCGTCGCTCGCGGTGGCGGGCCACTGCGTCGTTGTTGGCGCAGCGCACTGAGCAGTAGGCACGTCTGCCGTTGCGGGAGGTGTCGACGAAAGCCAGAGCGCAGTCGCGTCGTGCACAGCGTCCCAGTCGCTCGGCGTCGGCGGAGCAGATGACGTAGGCGAGTCCGGCCGCGGTGATGGCGCGGATGTGTGCGGCCGGGTCGGCGCCGGTGGCGCTGTAGTGCAGATGGGGCTGTCCATCGTGCAGAGAGATACGGGGGCTGCTCGAAGCGTCGGCGAGGAGCGCATTGACCGCATCACACCGCACGTCGAGGTTCTGTCGCCCGAAACATGCGGCCAGGCGCCGGCTCCATGTCCAGATGGTCTCGGCCTGCGCGGTGGTGAGCGTGCGGTTCACCACTCCATGCACGGCCAGGAGCGGTTCCAGGTCTGCGGAATGGGGTGCCTCGGTCAGGTTGACCAGGTCAGCGGCGAGTCGGGCGGCCTCACCGCCGTAATGGTTGAACTGCATAAGACAATTACATCATCGTGTGGCCCCGGGTCGCACCGGGGCGACAGGCTGAAGCGCCGTATGGCCGTCGTGGCCTGCCGGACGACACCGGATACGACGAGATCTCGGAGGCACGATGGTGCAGGCTGTCCGCCTGCCGCGGCAGGGGACCGCGACGGCGCCGGTGTTGATGCTGGTCCAGATCGCCAGTCTTCAGGCCGGGGCGGCCGTCGCCAAGGAGGCGTACGCGTCCGTCGGTCCCTCGGCTCTGGCCGGTATGCGGCTGTTCTTCTCCGCCGCGATCCTTTGGCTGCTTGTCCGGCCGTCACTGCGCAGGGTCACGGCGGTGCAGTGGCGTGCAGTGATCCCGCTCGGCTTGGTCTTCGCGGCCATGAATGTGGCGTATTTCCAGGCCATCAGCCGCCTGCCGATCGGCGTGGCCGCGACCGTGGAACTGCTTGGCCCGCTCGCCTTGTCGATCGCTCTGTCCCGCCGGCTGGAGCATCTCGCGGTGGCGTTGCTGGCACTGGCGGGCGTATTGCTGCTGACGGGCCCGGGTGCCTCGCTGCCCGCCGCCGGGCTGGTGCTGGGAGGTGCCGCCGCGCTGTGTCGGGCCGGGTATGTGGCCCTGAGTCGGCGGGTCGGACGGCTGTTTCCCGACTGGACGGGCCTGTCGCTGGCGCTGGCCTGCGGTGCCTGCGTCCTGACCCCAGTCTCCGCTGTCACGGACGGCGTTGCCGTCGCGACCCGCCCGGCGGTTCTCCTCACCGGTCTCCTCGTGGCTCTTCTGTCCTCGCTGATTCCGTACGCGCTGGACATGGCGGTGCTGCGGCGTATCGATGCCCGCGCCTTCGGGGTGCTTCTCGCGCTGAGCCCCGTCGTGGCGGCGGCCGTCGGTTTCCTTCTGCTGCGCGAGCAGCTGACCGTACGCCAGCTGGCAGCGATCGCGCTGGTCGTCCTGGCCGGTGCCTGGTCGGTGCGGCAGGCTGGACGGCCTGCCGCACCGGAGGCCCGGCCCGACACCCCCGACAGCTGAACTCATTGCTCGATGTAATGGTTGAAGTGCCATAGACAGTGACAGCATGTTGGTGGCATGACACCCGTACCTTCGGTCACCGTCACGCCGTCGCAGGACTGCTGCCCCGTCTGCCATGAGCCGACGGAGGGGGAAGCACGGTGGTGGACGCTGCGATCCCGCCACCGTACGTCCGAGGGCGAGGTCGAGTACTGCACCGGTGGCTGCGGTTGCCTCGTCGTCCTGGTCAACGGCGAAATGCTTAAAGCTCTCCCTGCCGACCGTCGGTGAAATACGAGCGGAGCCGCCGGCATCGGGGCCCAGGTTCAGGCACAGGCCACTCTGCGTCGTCGGGGCGGCACCCGGAGTCAGGCGGCTCCCCTCCCTCATCGCGAGCGAGAGTCGAAGCCTCCCGCGGCACCGGCCGCGTCATCATCCCGTCGCTTTCGGTCCTCGCTGCGGAGCGGCAGGTCACGGGTGCGGGCCGGCATGCGGCGTCCTTGCGGTTCGCGGAGAACGTCCCGTTCACCGCCGGGCACGCGGTGGACACGATGGACTGGAGGAACGTGGACTGGCCGGTGGCTCACGCGGCCGCGATCGCCTGGCACGCGGTGAAGGCGGGGAATCCGCTCACGGTCCTGTCGCTGGAGCCCGAGCTGTACGCGGGTACCGGTATTACTCCGCTGAACCCCGCCTGACCCCGTACCCCGGGTGAGGCGCCGCGGTGGGCGCGGGTTCAGTCCAGGCGGTCGTATGCGCCCGGCTGGACTGAGCCCGCACACGCCAAGCCATCTCGGGGGAACCTCAGTCAGTCGCCACTGTTCCCGACCGTTCCCGCGATCACCCGAATGCGTCTTGCGGGGCGTGGGCCCCCGTTGGCTCGCCTGTGCCTTTCGGTCAGCATGGCCCGGTGACAGACCAGGCAGGACCATCACCGTTACGGGCCATCGCCCTGCTCGCCGTCCTGGCGGGAACACTCAGCCTCTCCGGCTGCGGCAGCGGTGACAGCGGCGACGCCGCCGACCCGGGCGCCTCCTCGGCCACGTCGGCGAGTCCGCCGTCCTCTGTCGCGGCCACCCCGCGGCGCCTCCGTCCCCCACGCCTTCCTGTGTCCGGGGTGACAAGGACTGGCTGGACAGGAATCTGCGTGGGCGCAGCGTGACCGGCTACCTGCCCATCGAGTTCGGCGGGCCGCTGAAGCTCTGTGAACCCGTGACCGTCCACGTCGGCTATTTCGACGTCTCCTTCACCACCGTCATGGACGGGGCGAAGCCGAAGCGGGGCTACACGGTGGAGACGGTCGACCGGCAGCAGTTCACCGTCGACGGCTCAGCGCTGGTCAAGGCGAACCCGCCGTCCGGCGGCGGCAGTTCTGCCTTCTCGTGCACCGGGCGTCTGATGATCATTTCGCTCGGCAAGCAGGTGGGGCCCGGCGACATCAAGACCATCAGCTGGTCGCAGTACGAGGGGAGCGGCGGGAACGTGGGGATCTCGTTCGAGGAGAACGCGAGCATCGTCCGATACGACCTGCAGACCCCGACCGATGCCTCCGCCTGCTGATCCGGCCGCCCTCGCACGGGGAACGAGAGCCAGTCGAGTGGGCCAGCGGCGGTCGTGACGGGGGCGTTCCACGTCTCCGGCGGGCACAAGGCCGCCCGCGGCCCCGGGCCGGCGTCTTCGTGATGCGATCACTCCCGCCCCGCACGAGGATCGGAGTACGGGAGGTGGCCCGGCCGCGCTCCTGTCTCCGCGCGGGGTCAGCGCGCCTTCCTTCCCGGCGCGCTGGTCCGCTTCCCGTCCCACTACCCGCCAGGGGGGCCTGGAGGTACGTATGCCGCGGCCCTTGTGGACCGGAGCAGTGAGTTTTGGCCTGGTCAGCATCCCGATCAAAGTCGTCAGCGCGACCGAGGACCATTCCATCCGCTTCCACCAGGTCCACCTGGAGGACATGGGCCGGGTCCGCACGCGCAAGATCTGCTCGATCGACGACGAAGTCGTGCCGCAGGAGGAGATCGGCAAGGGCTACGAGATCGCGAAGGACGAGCTGGTCCCGGTCACCGATGAAGAGCTCGACGGGATGCCGCTGCCGACCGCGAAGGCGATCGAGATCGTGGCGTTCGTGGACGCCGACAGCATCGACCCGATCCGGATCAGCGACTCGTACTTCCTCGCGATCGACGGACAAGTCGCGGCCAAGCCTTACACGTTGCTCCGCAAGGCGCTGGAGCGCTCGGACAAGGTCGCGGTCGCGAAGTTCGCGTGGCACAACCGCGAGCGGCTGGGGCTGCTGCGGGTGCGCGAGGACGCGATCGTGCTGCACGCGATGCGGTGGCCCGACGAGATCCGCACCCCCGAGTCCCTCAAGCCGAAGGACGTCGACCTGGACGACGAGGAGATCGAGCGGGCCGTCCAGCTCACCGACACCATGGCCCTTGAGGACATTTCTGACTTCCGGGACGAGTACCGCGACGCTCTGGAGGATCTGGTCGAGGCGAAGTCGGAGGGCACCGAGCTCCCGGAGCCGGCCAAGGGCGAGGAGAAGGAGTCCGGGAAGGTCGTCGACCTGATGGCCGCCCTGAACGCCTCCGTCAAGGCGGCCAAGGAATCGCGCGGTGAGCACGGCGGCCAGGACGCCACCGTGCACACGATGCAGCCACGCAAGAAGACCACGACCAAGAAGAAAGCCGCCCCGGCCAGGGAAACCACCACGAAGAAGACCGCGTCCGGGAAGAAGCGCACGGAGAAGAAGACCGCCACGAAGAAGACCGCGGCCGCGAGGAAGCGCAGCGCGTCCTGAGCGGGCGCCCGGGCGGGATGGCCATGGCGGGTCTGTCGCGGATCGCTCCGATGCTCGCCACCCCGGGCGCCCTGCCGCCCGCGGCCGTCGAGGACCGGTGGGCGTTCGAGGTGAAGCAGGACGGGCAGCGGGCCATGGTCTACCTGCCCGGTGACGGGACGGTGCTCCTGCGGTCCCGGTCCGGGGCGGACATCACCACCGTCTACCCGGAACTCGCGGCACTCGGGTCCGTGCTCGGCCGGCCCGCGGTCCTGGACGGCGAGATCGTCGCACTCGACGACGAAGGGCGCAGCGACTTCGAGCGGCTGCGGTCCCGCATGGGCCTGGCCTCGGCGGCAAAGGCCTCCCGCACGGCCAGTTGGTGCCCGCCCACCTCGTTCTGTTCGATGCCGTGCACCTGGACGGCCGCGGCCTGACCGGGCTTCCGTACACCGAGCGGCGTTCCCTCCTGCAGGACCTGGGACCGGACGGGCAGCACTGGTCGACGCCCGCCGCGGTCGTCGGCCACGGCGAGCAAGCACTGGAGATGACCCGGACCGCAGGCCTGGAAGGCTTGGTCGCGAAGCGGCTCACCTCTGTGTACGAGCCCGGGGTCCGGTCCCGTTCGTGGATCAAGATCCGGCACGTCCGGACCGTCGATGTGATCGTGGGCGGGTGGGTGCCCGGCCGAGGACGGCTCACCGGCCTGCCCGGCGCCCTGCTCGTGTGGGAAACGCATGAAGGCGGGCTGCGGTACGTGGGCAGCGTCGGCACCGGATGGAGCGACACCGAACGCACCACACTTGCCGAACTGCTCGAAGTCGCCACGATCGACGAGTGACCCTTCGACAAGGTGCCGCACGTGGCCGGAGCCCGGTGGGTACTGCCGCGGTTGGTCGGCGAGGTCCGTTACGCGACCAGAACCCGGGCGGGACTGCTGCGGCACCCCTCCTGGCACCGGCTGCGCCCCGACCTCGCACCGGACGACATCACCTGACCCGGGCACGTGCGCATCACCTTCTAGAGCGCGGGGACGGCGGCACGGGTGTGGTTCCTCCCGTGCCGCGCGGTGCCCTCGTGATGTCAGGCGGCGCGCTTCACGTGGCAGACCAGCCACATCAGCAGGGCATCCAGGTCGGCGGCGGCCGAGAGGACCCGGTCGAGCGCCTCGGGGGTGTGCAGCCACTCCTCGCAGCCGAGCGGACGGGCTGCGATCAGCGAACGATGGCGCAGCAGGTTTGTACGGGAGTGGTCCGCCGGATAGCCACGCGGGGGGCGTTTCATCACGTCCCCGGAGATGTCGTAGCCCTTCTTCCGCACATCCTCGACGATGGCGGACAGTTCGCGGCCGCTCCCCTCGGAGGCCACGGCTTTGCGGAACATGTCCACCTGGCCGGGATCGGGGTACCACCAGGCGCCCTGGATCCGCAGGCCGTCCAGGGAGAACCGGAGACCGATCTCGATCTTGCGGCCGAGCCGGATCACCGCGCCCTGGTGCTGCCACCACCAGGAGTCGGTGCGGTAGTGCCAGACGGAGAAGTCCTCGTACCGGGGGTCGGTGTCCGCGACCTCGTTGAGCAGGGCGATCATCGGCTGCCGGACCAGGCGTTCGCGGTCCGCGCGGTAGCGCTCGCGGGTCGCGTGGGTCGGTTCGCCCTGGAGCTGCCACAACACGTCCATGGCCTGCTCCGGCCAGCCGGTGAACTGTTCACGCATGCGCGGAGAATAGCTCACCCGTGATCCGCGCGCGGAGAGTGAGACGGGCAGGGATGCGTAACCCCGGACAAGGTGGGAGGTGCTGCGGCGGGGCTCGCCGGCCAGTTCGATGTGCCGTGCGCGGTGGGCGACTTCGTCGAGGAACACGGCGAGTGTTGAGATCCCACATGGGGCTACGCGGCGAAGCCGATGTTGGTGACGTACTCGTACTGGCCCCACTGGAAACCGAGGTCGGGCAGGACGTCGGTGGTCCACTCGTCGTCGAGGCCCTGGAGGTCGCCCGCGGCCCAGGCCTCGACGATGCGGTCCCAGCCACGGACGTTCATCGTCTGGTACTCCACCACCCGCTGCAGAGGCCTCGCCACCTGCGACTGGTTCAGCGGATGAATCTCCACCCTGGTCCCGCGCCCGTCACGGTTGAGACGGGCCAAGAGATGCCGAGCCACATTACGGCGGCGTACCGTCCGGTAGGCGGCGTCGATGCGCTCCAGGTTGGCCTTCGACGGCCGACGCTTGCCCTCCAGCCACGCCTGCAGTGTCCGGTCGGTCACGGTCAGACCGGCATCCTTGGCCGCAGCAAGGCTGTGGTCGGTCTTCGTCAGGTAGTGCAGGCGGGGCATCAGGCCACGCTTCACGGTGACCGGGGTGACGATGCCGCCCGTCGGTGACCGTCACAGCCTGCTCGGCGCCCCAGGTGTCGGCTGGCCGAAGACGGACTCGCCGCCGTGCTTGGGTGGCCGGCCGCCCCTGGGGTTGTAGACGCGCGGCGGTGTCGGCCGGCGCATCACCCGGTCCGAGCGCAGCCGCCGAGGATCTCCACGGGCAGGCCGGCCAGCAGGTGGGCGATGCGCGGGGCGTCGTAGCCGGAGTCCAGCACGATGAGGATCTCAGGATCCCCTTCACGCCACTGACCAGCAGCGATGAGCCGATCGACGACCTCGCGCAGCTGGAGGGTGGTGACTGCGGCGAGGTCACCGCCCGGCTGAAGACGGATCGCGTCGAGCACCGCGGTCCAGGAGGTGCGGCCGGTCTCCAGCGCGGCCACGACCGAGTACGGCCAGCCCGGAATCATCTGGTGCTTGGTCTCGCCCCGGCCGTAGGTGTGGCAGAACCAGCGGTCCGGGCAGGCCGCGGCGTCCGGCCGCAGCCACGGCGAGACGTCGACCGCCAGCACCAGGCGGCCGTCGGCGGCCTCGGGCAGCGCCAGCCCCGCGATCCTCCGCCGCAGCCGGCCGATACACCCACATGCCCCTTGTTCAAGCCGCCGTACAAAGCACCGTGACCACGGCGGTGTTCCGGCGCCAGGGCGAGGTCGACCAGTGTCCTCCGGCGACGTGGCCCGCGCGTTCCGCGTCGCACGCCGGAGGAACCGATGTGGAGAGCCATCACCAGCAAGGGCTTGGCGGACACCGCGTACGTCGCCATCATCGTCTGGGAGACCGTCGCCGCGCTCGTGCTCATATACGGCACCTGGCTGTGGTTCCGCCGCGACGACCCGCGCGCCCGCCGCTTCTCCACCTACGGCCTGCTGATGGTCATGCTGCTCTTCGGCGCCGGGTTCATCGCGATCGGCGGTGAGTGGTTCGCCATGTGGCAGTCCGGGGACTGGAACGGACTGGACGCGGCGACGCGCGTGTTCGTGTTCAGCGGGATCGTCCTGATCGTCAACCACCTGCCGTTCGGGCAGGCGGGGAAGATCGACGACGCCTGACACCTGACGGACATCAGTGGCGCAGGCCCCATTTCTGGACCGTCTCCAGGGGCCCTGCCGAGAATCGCCGCAGCCACAGCGTCGAGCCCACCATCAGCACCGCGCAGACCGCGGCCCACAGTCCGACGACCCACCACGGGCCGGTGTCGACAAGCCGTTCCGCGAGGCCCAGTCCGATGCCGTACGACACGAGAACGCACAGCATGTTCTGCAGGACGTAGCCGGACAGGGCGGTCCGGCCGACGGAGGTGAGCCCGGTCATCAGCGGACCCGGGCGCCGTACCCGGTCCACCAGCGCGCCGATCAGGCCGATGTAGCCGAGGGCGAGCACCGGGGCCGTCCCGTACCGGGCCAGTGCGAACAGGTCGGGGCCGCCCAGTGCCGCCGCCACGTTGAGCGGCAGTCCGAGGCCCAGCCCCCAGGCCAGCAGGCGGGCGCGCAGCCGGCGTCCCGCCGCGTCCGCGCCGAACGCCCCGGCCCGCAGCAGCCGTACGCCCAGCAGGAAGAGGAAGACCAGCAGGAAGAAGGTCAGCACCGGCTCCATGCGCAGCGCGACCGCGTTCTCCAGGCGGAAGGCGACCTGGTCCAGGTAGCCGCCGTGCGCGTAGAGGTCGACGACCTCCCGGGAGACGGTGCCGCCGTCCTCGGTGTCCGGCGAGGCCAGCAGGGCCGCCGTCAGCAGGCCGAGCAGCGTCAGATGCGTCCCGAGCGCCCACCACATCACCCGTCGCTGGGCCCGTTGCGAGCGGGTCAGCAGCCAGGCGACGAGCAGCGCGGTGACGGCGTAGCCCATGAGTACGTCCCAGGCGAAGACCAGCACGAAGTGCACCGTGCCCTCGCCGAACAGGAACAGCGCCCGCCACCGGTAGCGCCCCGGCCACGGCTGCCCGCGCCGCTCCGCCGAGCGGAACTGGATGGCCAGCCCCACTCCGAACAGGATCGTGAGCAGCGACAGGAACTTGCCGTTCGCGAGGACGCTGAACGTGCCCTCGACGGCGTCCGCGAGCGACCCGAACGAGAGCTCGCCGGAGCTCGACCGAAGGGCTCCCCACTCCGCGCCCGGACCGGTGAAGATCCATACGTTCGTCATGAGCGTGCCCAGGACGGCGACCCCGCGCAGGACGTCGAGGAGGGGGAGTCGCCGGCCCGCGGGCGGTGACGCCGGCCCGGGTGTCCGCGGGACGGTCGTGTCCGTGTGTGTCATGGATCAATCGTCATGGCGGCGCCGGCCCGAATCGTCATGAGCGAAGTGGAACCTGCCGTACATCGAAGGATGCAGCGGACGCCTACGCGACCACGACCACCGGCGTACCCGTCTCACCGAACGTCCACAGCGTGGCTCTGTTCACGTTCAGCGGCAGCGTTTGTCGATCGGTTTCAGCAGCGGTTGGTGATCAGAGGGCCAGCGGATGTTCACGAGAAACGGTTCTGGCTCACTTTCCGTGGGAGCTAACTGAGTGTGATGTCAATGGCTCCCCAGGCCGTGAGCAACAGAGACTCGGAGTCACGTGCTCACGGC
>NZ_JBEXPH010000196.1:0-14549 GCF_040611955.1 Streptomyces sp. NPDC006510
AGGGCGGGAAGTGTCATGCAGGGACCACCGAATCGCGACCGTTTGCAGGTAAGCCTTACCTTACCCGAACGGATCGATGTTTGAACTGCGGTGTCCTGCGCCTATCGTGCACAAGGGGCATGGCGCACGCGAGCCGCGCCCACGGCAGGCCGAGGAGGTCCGAGTGGAGCAGGGCAGAGCGCGTGAGGCGTACGGGACCGCCGTGTCCGCAACCGCCCCGGCGGTCGTCCGGGTGCCCGAACAGACACGTGGCGAGCACACCCACAGCGAGCCGCCCGCCCCGCGGGCTTCGGTGCAGCGGCACTCCGTACGCGGCCAGATCCTGGAGGCGCTGCGTGCCGCCCTGGTCGACGGCCGGCTGGTACCGGGGCAGGTCTATTCCGCCCCGGCCCTCGGCGCCCGGTTCGGGGTCTCCGCCACCCCGGTGCGCGAGGCGATGCAGCAGCTGGCCATCGAGGGCGCCGTCGAGGTCGTGCCGAACCGGGGGTTCCGGGTGTCCGAGCGTGGCCCGCGCGAGCTCGCCGAGCTGGCCGAGGTACGGTCCCTGATCGAGGTCCCCGTGATGCTGCGGCTGGCCCGTACCATCCCGCCCGGCACCTGGTGCGCCCTGCGCCCGCTGGCCGACGCCACGGTGGCCGCCGCGGCCGTGGGCGACCGGGCGAGCTACGCCGAGTCCGACCGGGCCTTCCACGGCGCGGTCCTCGCGCTCTGCGGCAACGAGCAGCTGGTGCAGGTCGCCGACGAACTGCACCGCCGCTCCCAGTGGCCGCTGGAGAGCAACCCCGCCACCCGCCGCGCCGACCTCCTCGCCGACGCCGCCGAGCACACCGCTCTGCTCGACGCGCTGATCGCCCAGGACCTGCCCGTCGTGCAGTCGCTGGTACGGGAACACTTCGCCGGTGCCGAGGGCTGAGCGGCAGAGCGGCCGACCGTCCGCCGGCCGGCCCCCGGCCTCAGTTCGTCTCGGCCGTCTCCGCGGGAGGCGGGTCCAGATGTGGTGCCAGCCACGTCGGTACGCCGCCGAGCAGCCGGAACAGCCGGCCCGCCTCGGCGCGCAGCCGGGTCGCCAGCTCGGGCTCCGGCTCGGAGTCCGCGAGGGCGATGAGGGCCGGAGCCGTACCGATCAGGTAGCCCAGCTCCTCCCTGATCCGCAGGGACTCCGCGAAGCCGTGCCGGGCCTCGGCCAGTTCGCCCTCGCGCAGGGCCAGCAGGGCGAGATGGCGCCAGGTCGAGGAGAGCAGCAGCGCGTCGCCCTGGGCCGTGGCTCCGGCGTGGGCCCTGCGGTACGCGGCGCGCGCGGCCTGCGGCGAGTCGGCGATGTTCTGCGCGATCAGGCCCCGGCGGAAGTCCAGCAGCGGGCGGCCCGGCGCGGACGGGGCGAGCAGTGCGGCGGCCCGGCTGAGGGCGACACTGGCCTCGTCGGCCCGGTCGCGTATGCCCAGCAGCGTCGACGCGTAGGCCAGATGGCCGCGTTCACAGGCGGCCGCGCCGCGTTCGTCGTCGTCGTGGGCCAACGCCTCCGCGGTGCGCAGGGCGTCCTCGGCGTCGGTCCAGCCCTTTCCGGTGTACAGGCACCGTTCGGTCAGCAGGGCGGTCCGCTGGAGCGCCGCGGCCGGATCGGTGGCGGCACCGGGTTCGAGCAGAGCGGCGGCGTCCGTCCAGCAGGCGCGTGACCGCAGCCGCCATACCGCTGTCTGGAGCGGCGGATCGTCATCTGCTGTCGTTCCGGAACCAGACATGGCGGTATGCGCCACATTGCCCTCCCCGAGCGCGCCATCGAGCTGTTGGGTCTGGCCGCATCTCAGCACGGATCGGCACGCCGGGCCAAGGGTTCGTTCAATCTCAGGTGAAAGATTTCACAAACGAACGGAGCCGCCAACAGCCGTGACAGCGCCCGGAGATCAGCTCATACGCAGGGCGAGGAAGAAATCGAGCTTGTCCTCCAGGCGCGAAAGGTCACGTCCCGTCAACTGCTCGATTCGTCCGACCCGGTAGCGCAGCGTGTTGACGTGCAGGTGGAGCCGGGCCGCGCAGCGGGTCCACGAACCGTCGCAGTCCAGGAACGCCTCCAGCGTCGGGATCAGCTCCGCGCGGTGGCGCCGGTCGTAGTCGCGCAGCGGATCGAGCAGGCGTGCGGTGAACGCGCGGCGCACGTCGTCGGGCACGAACGGCAGCAGCAGCACGTGCGAGGCCAGCTCGTGGTGCCCGGCCGCACAGACCCGGCCGGGGCGGGCCGCCGCCACCCGGCGGGCGTGCCGGGCCTCCTCCAGGGCGCCGCGCAGCCCCTCGGGCGAATGGACGGCCGCGCTGACCCCCAGTGTCAGCCGCCCGTCGTCGGCGAGGCCCGCGGAGAGCGGTTCGCGGACGGCGGCGAGCAGAACATCGGCGTGGAGCGCCGGACCCCCGTCCGCCGCCCCCTCGGCGCGCTCGGCGTTCTGGGCCGGCGTGGACGCGGTGACGGCGGGCAGCGGTACGAGGGCGACGGCCTCCTCGCCCGTGTGGGCGACCGCGATCCGGTCCGCCGAGTCGGGGCCGGTGACCGCGGGGTCGACCAGGATCTCCTCCAGCAGCGCCTGGGCGACCGGGCCGCCCGGGATGCCGGGACCGGAGCCCGCCGGGGTGCCGGTGGCGGACCGGCCCTCCGCGCCGCCCCACTCGACCCGCGCCACCACGACCTGCCAGTGCGGCGCGGACCCGAGACCCGGCAGCAGCACCGGGGCCGCGACCCGCAGCCTGGCGGCGATCTCGGCCGGCGGGGCGCCCGTCTGGACCAGTTCCAGGACCTCCTGGGCGAGCCTGCGGCGTACCGTACGGGCCGCGTCGCGCCGGTCCCGCTCGACGGCGATCAGCTGGGTGACGCCCTGGAGCAGGTCCAGCCGGGCCGGCGGCCAGTCGCTCGCGTCCGCCTCGACCGCGAGCAGCCAGTCCGAGAGCACCGACTCACGGACGTCGCGGGAGGCCGGGACGGCGCCGCGGCCGGTGTTCCGGATCGGGAAGAGCGAATACGCGATGCCGTCGACCGTGGCCCGGTGCGGGGCCCGGTGGCCGGTGCGGGTGGCGGCCAGATGGTGACCGGCGAGCGCGGCGCCGACCGGTCCCGGCAGTGACGTTTCACCGGCGCCCGCGATCTGCCGGCCGGTGGGGGAGAGCACCCAGGCGTGCAGGTCGAGGTCGGATCCGAGCAGATCGAGGACCACCTCGGGCCCGCCGCCCGCCGGGCCCGAGGTCATGAGCCTGCGGTGCCGGTCCACGACCGCCGCCAGATCGCCCGCCCGCTCACCGGACACCTGGCGCACCACATGCTCGGTGATCGTTGCGAACGCGACGGTCTCATGGACGGCGAAGAGCGGCAGCCGGTGCCGCGCACAGGCCTCCACCAGATCGCGGGGGATGTCGCCCAGCTCCGCCTCGCCGGCCGCGAGCCCGGCGACGCCGGCAGCCGCCAGGATCCGTACGAACGGCTCCGAGTCCGCCGCGTCCCGGCGCCAGGCCAGACCCGTGAGGACCAGCTCGCCGCCCGACAGGTAGCGGCTGGGATCCCGCAGGTCGGTGGTCATCACGCCGCGGACCGAGCGGTCCAGCTCGTCCTCGCCGCCGAGCAGCCGCAGGCCCAGCGCGTCGGTCTCCAGCAGTGCGCGCAGCCGCATCTCGTCGCCGCCGATCTCTTTCGTTGGTGCGGGTGAAAACTGGGTATTGCGGTGAGGTCACTGATCCCCGCCATTCGTTCGAATCTACAAGACGAGGAGATCGACCAGCCAACTGCTTCATGGTTTCGGTGACTGCACCGGGTGGAGCACGGCTTGTGTACTTGGCCCCACACCGCGTTAACAACACATGAACGACCAGTCGAGGGCCGGCCGCACCCCGCCCCCAGTGAACGACCCGATTGAGAAGAAGAGAGCCACTCATGGACTTCCTTCGCCCCGCCAGCTGGGAGGAGGCGCTCGCCGCCAAGGCCGAGCACCCGACGGCTGTGCCCATCGCGGGTGGCACCGATGTGATGGTCGAGATCAACTTCGACCACCGGCGGCCCGAGTACCTCCTGGACCTGAACCGCATCGGAGAGCTGACCGAGTGGGAGGTGGGCCAGGAGAGCGTACGGCTCGGCGCCTCCGTCCCGTACAGCCGGATCATGGAGCACCTGCGGGCCGAGCTGCCCGGACTGGCGCTCGCCTCGCACACCGTCGCCTCGCCGCAGATCCGCAACCGCGGCGGCGTCGGCGGCAACCTGGGGACCGCCTCGCCCGCCGGGGACGCCCACCCGGCACTGCTCGCCGCGGGCGCCGAGGTCGAGGCCGAATCCGTACGCGGGACCAGGATGATCCCGATCGACGCCTTCTACACCGGCGTCAAGCGCAACGCCCTCGAACCCGACGAGCTGATCCGGGCCGTGCACATCAAGAAGGCCGACGGGCCGCAGCAGTTCTCCAAGGTCGGCACCCGCAACGCGATGGTCATCGCCGTCTGCGCCTTCGGCCTGGCCCTGCACCCGGAGACCCGCACGGTGCGCACCGGCATCGGCTCGGCCGCCCCCACGCCCGTACGGGCGAAGGAGGCCGAGGACTTCCTGAACGCCGCGCTCGAAGAGGGCGGTTTCTGGGACAGCCGCACGATCATCACCCCGTCCATCGCCTCGCAGTTCGCCACGCTCGCCGCCGGTGCCTGCAACCCGATCGACGATGTGCGCGGCACCGCGAGCTATCGAAGGCACGCGGTCGGGATCATGGCCCGCCGCACCCTCGGCTGGACCTGGGAGTCGTACCGCGGCAACGGCCGCAGCACCGAAGGAGCTGCCTGATCATGCGCGTCAATTTCACGGTCAACGGCCGTCGGCACGAGGCGGACGACGTCTGGGAGGGCGAGTCCCTGCTCTACGTGCTGCGCGAGCGGATGGGCCTGCCCGGCTCGAAGAACGCCTGCGAGCAGGGCGAGTGCGGCTCCTGCACGGTGCGCCTGGACGGCGTGCCGGTCTGCTCCTGCCTCGTCGCGGCGGGCCAGGTGGAGGGCCGCGAGGTCGTCACGGTGGAGGGCCTCGCCGACTTCGCCGCCCACCGCGCCGAGCAGCACCCGGGCAGCGGCTGCGCCTTTGGCGGGTGCGGCACGGCGCTCGACAAGGCCCGTCGGTGGGAGGCCAGGCCGACCGGTGAGGAGAGCCGGGACACCGGTGAACTCTCCCCGATCCAGCAGGCGTTCATCGATGCCGGAGCCGTCCAGTGCGGCTTCTGCACCCCCGGCCTGCTGGTCGCCGCCGACGAGCTGCTGGAACGCAACCCGGAACCGTCCGACGCGGACATCCGCGAGGCGCTCTCCGGCAACCTCTGCCGCTGCACCGGCTACGAGAAGATCCTCGACGCGGTCCGCCTCGCGGCCGCCCGCGCGGAAGAAACGGTCTGACGATGGGCGTAACCGGCAACCCCACCAGCATCAATCAGGGCACCCGCACCAAGGGCGGCATCGGCGAGTCCACGCTCCGCCCCGACGGCATCCTCAAGGTCACCGGCGAGTTCGCGTACTCCTCCGACATGTGGCACGAGGACATGCTCTGGGGCCACACACTGCGCTCCACGGTCGCGCACGCCGAGATCGTCTCCATCGACATCTCGGAGGCACTCGCCACGTCCGGCGTCTACGCCGTACTCACCTACGACGACCTGCCGACCTCGGTGAAGAACTACGGCCTGGAGATCCAGGACACTCCCGTCCTCGCCCACGGCAAGGTCCGCCACCACGGCGAACCGGTGGCGCTCGTCGCCGCCGACCACCCGGAGACGGCCCGCCGCGCCGCCGCGAAGATCAAGATCGACTACCGCGAACTGCCCGTCATCACCGACGAGGCGTCCGCGACCGCCCCCGACGCGATCCTCGTCCACGAGGACCGCGACGACCACCACGCGGGGCACGTACCGCACCCCAACATCGTCCACCGCCAGCCCATCGTCCGCGGCGACGCGGACGCGGCGGCGGCCCGCGCCGATGTCGTGGTGAGCGGCGAGTACGTCTTCGGCATGCAGGACCAGGCCTTCCTCGGTCCCGAGTCCGGTCTGGCCGTGCCCGCCGAGGACGGCGGCGTCGACCTGTACGTCGCCACCCAGTGGCTCCACTCCGACCTGCGCCAGATCGCACCGGTCCTGGGCCTGCCCGAGGACAAGGTCCGTATGACGCTCTCCGGTGTCGGCGGGGCCTTCGGCGGCCGCGAGGACCTGTCGATGCAGATCCACGCCTGTCTGCTCGCGCTGCACACCGGCAAGCCGGTCAAGATCGTCTACAACCGGTTCGAGTCCTTCTTCGGACATGTCCACCGGCACCCGGCGAAGCTCTGGTACGAGCACGGCGCCACCCGCGACGGCAAGCTGACCCACATGAAGTGCCGCATCGTGCTGGACGGCGGGGCCTACGCGTCCGCCTCCCCGGCCGTGGTCGGCAACGCCTCCTCGCTCTCCGTCGGCCCGTACGTCATCGACAACGTCGACATCGAGGCCATCGCGCTCTACACCAACAACCCGCCGTGCGGCGCCATGCGCGGCTTCGGCGCGGTACAGGCCTGCTTCGCCTACGAGGCCCAGATGGACAAGCTCGCCGCCGAACTGGGCATGGACCCGGTCGAGTTCAGGCAGCTCAACGCCATGGAACAGGGCACCCTCCTGCCGACCGGCCAGGTCGTCGACTCGCCCGCACCGGTCGCCGAACTGCTGCGCCGGGTCAAGGCCAGGCCGCTGCCGCCCGAGCGCCAGTGGGAGGTGGCCGGCGAGGAGGCCGACGTACGGGCCCTGCCCGGCGGACTCTCCAACACCACCCACGGCGAAGGCGTCGTACGCGGCATCGGCTACGCGGTCGGCCTGAAGAACGTCGGCTTCTCCGAGGGCTTCGACGACTACTCCACCGCCCGGGTGCGTATGGAGGTCATCGCCGGCGAGCCGGTCGCGACCGTGCACACGGCCATGGCGGAGGTCGGGCAGGGCGGCGTCACCGTCCACGCCCAGATCGCCCGTACCGAACTCGGCGTCGCCCAGGTCACCATCCACCCGGCCGACACCCGGGTCGGCTCGGCCGGCTCCACCTCCGCGTCCCGGCAGACCTATGTCACCGGCGGCGCCGTGAAGCACTCCTGCGAGGCAGTCCGGGAGAAGGTCCTGGAGATCGGCCGCCGCAAGTTCGGTACGTACCACCCCGCGTGGGCCACCGCCGAACTGCTCCTGGAGGGCGGCAAGGTCGTCACCGACGGCGGCGAGGTGCTGGCCGACCTGGTCGACGTACTGGAGGACGAGGCGGTCGACATCGAGCTGGAGTGGCGCCACCGGCCCACCGAGGCGTTCGACCTCCGCACCGGACAGGGCAACGGCCACGTCCAGTACTCCTTCGCCGCCCACCGCGCGGTCGTCGAGGTCGACACCGAACTCGGCCTGGTCAAGGTCATCGAACTGGCCTGCGCCCAGGACGTCGGCAAGGCGCTCAACCCGCTCTCGGTCGTGGGCCAGATCCAGGGCGGCACCATCCAGGGCATGGGCATCGCGGTGATGGAGGAGATCGTCGTCGACCCCAGGACCGCGAAGGTCAGGAACCCGTCCTTCACGGACTACCTGCTCCCCACGATTCTCGACACGCCGACCATCCCGGTCGATGTGCTCGAACTCGCCGACGACCACGCCCCGTACGGGCTCCGTGGTGTCGGTGAGGCCCCCACCCTGTCGTCGACCCCGGCCGTCCTCGCGGCGATCCGGAACGCGACGGGGCTGGAGCTCAACCGGACGCCGGTACGCCCCGAGCACCTCACCGGCGCCTGAGCCGCGGCTCCACCCGAACTCTCCGGACGGTGCGTGCCTCCCAGGAACGTCACACTTCCGCCGCCCGCACCGCCCGGAGAACCGCGGTACCGCGCAGCACCAGCAGTGCGGGTGACGCCGCACATGCACCACGTCACGCGTCACACGCCGCACATGTACCACGTCACATGTCGTACGCAGTGCACGTACCACGTCACACGCAACCCACGTACCACGTCACACGCAACATTCCACTCTGCATGAACAGTTCGTCTCGGGCCGTCCCCCGGGTCGTGCCGCCCGCGCAGTCATCCCAAATCCCGCATAGCGATTCTCCATCGCGGGTGCCCCTGTGAACCTTGGGAGTCAGGCATCATGACCCAGCAGTCAGTGGAGCCCAGGACCAGTGCGGAGGACGCGGGCTCGGGCTCGCGCGTCCCCGCCGGAAGATCCTGGCTCGACCGGTACTTCCACATCTCCGACCGTGGCTCCACCGTCGCACGCGAAGTGCGCGGCGGCATCACCACCTTCATGGCGATGTGTTACATCCTTCTGCTCAACCCGCTCCTGCTGTCCGGGCCGGACGCGGCGGGCCACCGGCTCAGCCACGCCGGACTGATCACGGCGACCGCCCTGGCCGCCGCCGTCTCCACCCTGCTGATGGGCTTCATCGGCAAGGTGCCCCTCGCCCTCGCCGCGGGACTCTCCGTCTCCGGTGTGCTCGCCACTCAGGTGGCACCCCACATGACCTGGCCGCAGGCCATGGGCATGTGTGTGATGTACGGCGCCGTGATCGTGCTCCTGGTCGTCACCGGGCTGCGCGAGATCATCATGAACGCGATACCACTGGCCCTGAAGCACGGCATCACCATCGGCATCGGCCTGTTCATCGCGCTGATCGGCCTGGTCAACGCCGGCTTCGTCGGCAAGGGCGCCCCCGTCACGCTCGGCGTGGGCGGACAGCTCGCCGGCTGGCCCGTACTGCTCTTCTGCGTCACCCTGCTGCTCATCTTCATGCTCCAGGCCCGCAATGTGCCCGGCGCGATCCTGATCGGCATCGTCGTCGGCACGGTCCTCGCCGTCATCGTCAACGCGGTCACCGACATCAGCCCCAAGGCATGGGGCGGCAGCGCACCCGAACTCCAGGGCAGCGCGGTCTCGATGCCCGACTTCGGACTCTTCGGCCATGTCGAGTTCGGCGGCTGGGGCGACATCGGCGTCATGACCGTAGGCATGATCGTCTTCACCCTGGTGCTGGCGGGCTTCTTCGACGCGATGGCGACCATCATCGGTGTCGGCACCGAGGCCGGACTCGCCGACAGCAAGGGCCGGATGCCGGGCCTGTCCAAGGCGCTGTTCATCGACGGCGCCGGCGGCGCGATCGGTGGCGTCTCCGGGGCGTCCGGGCAGACCGTCTTCATCGAGTCGGCGACCGGCGTCGGCGAGGGGGCCCGCACCGGTCTGTCCTCCGTCGTCACCGGTGTGCTCTTCGCCGCCGGACTGTTCTTCACCCCGCTCGCCCAGATCGTGCCGGGGCCGATCGCCGCCGCCGCACTGGTCGTCATCGGCGCGATGATGATGCAGAACGCCCGGCACGTCGACTGGAGCGACCGCTCCGTCGCCGTGCCGGTCTTCCTGACCGTGGCCCTGATGCCGTTCACCTACTCCATCACCGCCGGTGTCGGCGCCGGGGTGATCTCCTTCGCCGCGATCAAGGCGGCGCAGGGCAAGTTCCGTGAGGTGGGCGTCTTCATGTGGGTGCTGACCTGCGTGTTCGTCATGTATTTCGCGCTCGGCCCGATCGAGAGCTGGATCGGCGCCAAGTAGCACCGGTAGGCGCCGGACCCCTCCCGCCCGTCCGCACACCCGTAGAAGGAGAAACACCATGCTGGACATCGCCGAAGAGCTCAACCGGTGGGTCGAGCAGGGACGCGAGTTCGCCGTGGCCACCGTCGTGGCGGTCGGCGGCAGCGCACCCCGGCAGCCCGGAGCCGCCCTCGCCGTCGACCGCGACGGCACGGCGATCGGATCGGTCTCCGGCGGGTGTGTGGAGGGCGCGGTCTACGAACTGTGCGAGCAGGCGCTGGACGACGGCGCCGCGGTGCGCGAACGGTTCGGCTACAGCGACGAGGACGCCTTCGCGGTCGGGCTGACCTGCGGCGGCGTCATCGACATCCTGGTGACACCGGTCCGTGCGGACGACCCCGCACGGGCGGTGTTCGCCGCCGCGTTCGCCGCCGCCGCACGGGGGGCGGCGGCAGCCCTCGCCAGGATCACCGACGGGCCGACGGAACTCCTCGGGCGCCCCCTGCTCGTCCACCCCGACGGATCGTACGAGGGCGGGCTCGGCGGACATCCGGAGCTGGACCGCACCGCGGCCGCCGATGCCCGCGCCATGCTGGACGCGGGCCGCACCGGTTCCGTCGTCATCGGCGCCGATGGCTCGCGCTGCGGACAACCACTCACCCTGCTCGTCGAATCGAGCGTCCCCCCGCCCCGGATGATCGTCTTCGGGGCCATCGATTTCGCCTCGGCACTGGTCCGGGCGGGCAAGTTCCTCGGGTACCACGTGACACTGTGCGATGCCCGCCCGGTGTTCGCCACGAAGGCCCGTTTCCCCGAGGCCGACGAACTGGTCGTCGACTGGCCGCACCGCTATCTCGCGGCGACCGATGTCGACCGGCGCACCGTCCTGTGCGTCCTCACCCACGACGCCAGGTTCGATGTCCCGCTGCTGGAACTGGCGTTGAAGCTGCCGGTCGCTTACGTCGGGGCGATGGGGTCGCGCCGCACCCATCTGGAGCGCAACGACCGGCTGCGCGAGGTCGGCGTCACGGAGCTGGAACTGGCCGGGCTGCACTCGCCGATCGGCCTCGACCTCGGAGCACGGACCCCGGAGGAGACCGCGCTGTCGATCGCCGCGGAAATCGTCGCGGACCGGCGCGGCGGCAGCGGCGTACCGCTCAAGGGTGCGCACACCCCGATCCATCACGAGGCCGGCCAACCGCCGACGGGAGTGATCACTTCCGTGGCCTGAACCGGCCCCCGCGCCAAGACCGTTGCGGGCGGGTTGCCGCCACGGCGGCTTCACGCCAGGTGCGAACTCGGCCGTAGCCATGCTTTTGCCGGTAGATCAGCAGCATGACTCCTACACCTTCCGCCGCTTCCGGCCGGGCGGGATCCGCCCGTGCGGGGCGCAGAGCGCTGCTGCTGGCGACCACGGTCGCCCTCGTGAGCGGTGCGCTGGTCCCCGCGGCCGGCTCCGCTTCCGCCGCCGCCCCGGGCGGGACCCGGCCCGTCGACCGCCATGCCGTCTCCGTCCAGGAGTACGACATCACCCTGCTCACGGGCGACGTCGTGCACTACACCGACGGCGCCGGCAAGCAGGACACCGTCACCGTGGACCGCCCCGACGGCGCGGTCGGCGGGGTGCACGTCCAGCAGGCCGGCGACGACGTCTACGTACTGCCCGACGAGGCCACCGCGCTGCTCGCGGCCGGGAAACTGGACCGCAGGCTGTTCAATGTCACGGCTCTCGCGAAGATGGGGTACGACGACAAGAGGTCGGGCGGCATCCCGCTGATCGCCACCTACCCGGCGGGCGAGGGCCGTTCGCTGCCCGCCGCCCCGCGAGGCGCCAAGAAGGTCCGTACCCTCGAAAGCATTCACGGCGCCGCGCTGAAGGCCGGCAAGGACACCGCCCGCACCTTCTGGAACGGCATAGCCCCCGCCCCCGCGGCCCGTTCGCTGGACGGCGGCATCACCAAGCTCTGGCTCGACGGCCGGGCGGAGGCGGCGCTCAAGGACTCCGTGCCACAGGTCAACGCCCCGCAGGCATGGGCCGAAGGGTACGACGGCAAGGGCTCCAAGGTCGCCGTCCTGGACACCGGCATCGACGCGACGCACCCGGACCTCAAGGACCGCATCCTGGATTCCAGGAGCTTCGTGCCGGGCGAGGAGGTCGTCGACCGGAACGGCCACGGCACCCACGTGGCCTCCACGATCGCGGGCTCCGGCGCGGCCTTGGCAGGTATCAACAAGGGCGTCGCCCCGGGCGCGGACCTGATCATCGGCAAGGTGCTCAGCGATGAGGGCTCCGGTGCCGACTCCGGCATCATCGAAGCCATGGAGTGGGCCAAGGCCGAAGGCGCCGACGTCGTCTCCATGAGCCTCGGCTCCAGCATCCCGGACGACGGCTCCGACCCCATGTCCCAGGCCGTCGACGCCCTTTCCGCCGACGGCGGCCCGCTGTTCGTGATCGCCGCGGGCAACGCCTACGGCGCGGGCACCATCGGCTCGCCCGGGTCGGCTCAGAAGGCACTCACCATCGCCGCCGTCGACAAGAAGGACAACCGCGCGGCCTTCTCCTCGATGGGCCCGCTGGTCAGGTCGTACGGTCTGAAGCCCGACCTCTCCGCACCGGGCGTGGACATCAACGCGGCCGCCTCGCAGTCGGTCCCGGGCAACGACGGGATGTACCGGTCGATGTCCGGTACGTCGATGGCGACCCCGCATGTCGCGGGCGCGGCGGCCATTCTGAAGCAGCGTCACCCCGACTGGTCCGGTCAGCGGATCAAGGACGCGCTGATGAGCTCGTCCAAGCGGCTGCCGGACCACACCCCGTACGAGCAGGGCACCGGCCGGCTCGATGTGAAGGCGGCGGTCGACACCACGATCGAGGCCACCGGCTCCGTCGCGGTCGCCTCGTACGACTGGCCGCACAGCGCATCCGATCCGGTCGCCGAGCGGACCATCACGTACCGCAACACGGGCCCGAAGGACGTCACGCTCGACCTGGCGACGGACACGGACGCCGACGCCTACACCCTCTCGGTGAAGCAGCTCACCGTCCCGGCCGGCTCCACCGCCGAGGCCGTGCTCTCGCTGGACCCGTCCGAGGTCGCGAACGACACCCGGTTCTCCGGCCAGGTCATCGCCAAGGACGCGGCGGGCACCACCGTCGCCCACACCGGCTTCGCCCTGAACAAGGAGCAGGAGCTCTACGACCTGACGCTCAGGCTCCGCGACCGTGACGGCAAGCCGATGGACGGCCTGGTCGTGCTCGGCGCGCTCGGCGACCCGAACCTGGGCGTCGTCCAGGTGTCGGGCGAGAACACGCTGCGGCTGCCGCCGGGCAACTACACCGCCTGGGCGGCGGCGGACATCGCCGGTGACCGCGCCGACTCCAAGGCCCTGGCCTTCCTCGCGGCCCCCGAGATCATCCTGGACGAGGCGGCCACGGTCACCCTCGACGCGTCCAGGGCCCGCAAGGTCGGTGTGCGGACCCCGAAGGAGACCGAGACCCGGCAGCTGCGATACGACATGGCGCGTACCGCACCGGACGGCACCGTCCTGCGTGACGCGTACCAGATCCCGTTGACGTACGACCAGCTGTGGGCGAGCCCCACCGAGAAGGTCAGCCAGGGCAGCTTCTCCTTCCTGACCCGCTGGCGGCAGGGCGAGAAGCTGATCGATCTGACCGCGGGCGGCCGTGATGTCCCGGTGGCCGCGCAGGGTGGTTCACCGATCGCGGAGAGCAGTACGCAGAAGCTTGCCGCCGTCTTCGCGGGCAACGGTGCCGCGGCCGACTACAAGGGCCTGAACGTCAAGGGCAAGGCGGTCGTCATCCGCCGCAGCGACGCGGTCGCCCCCGCCGACCGGGTCGCGGGCGCGGTGGCCGCGGGCGCCGGCGCGCTCTTCGTCGTCAACGACGGCGACGGCGTCCTGATGGAGTCGTACGCCCCCTACGGCACCGAGACCGCCGTCCCGGTCGCCTCCGTGCAGCGCCTCGCGGGCGAGAACCTGATCAAGGCGGCCCGGGACGGCTCGAAGGTGACGGTCACGCAGCGAAAGTTCGCCCGCTACGTGTACGACCTGGTCGACCGTCACGACGGCGTCGTCCCGGACCGCTCGCTGGAGTACGCCCCGTCGGTCCGTCAGCTGGCGAAGGTGGAGAACACCTTCTACGGCCACAAGGGCGTGCTCGGCGGCGGCTACCGCTACGACATCCCGGACTACGGTCCCGGGATCGGCTTCGAGGAGTACGAGAAGTTCCCCGGCACCCGCGACGAGTGGGTCACCCCGCTTCCGGGCGCCTCGTTCTGGTACGAGAACCACTCGGTCCTCAACGCCGCCGGGACGGACTTCGCCCAGGAGATGCGCAGCGGCGAGCTGGACTACACGGCGGGCCGCAGCTACCCGGCCGAATGGTTCGCGCCGGTCACCCGCCCGCGTCTGGGCACCGGTTACTGGGGTCCGTTCCGGTCCGTCCACAACGACATCCAGTTCAACTTCACCCCGTGGACGGACTCCGGCGCGGGCCACTCGGGCGCCATGCCGGAGGACGAGTACGACACCACCACCACGGCCTTCTACCAGGGCGACACCCTGATCAAGAAGGTCGCCGGCCGGGCGGGCTTCGCCTGGGACGTCTCGCCCGAGAAGCTGCCGTACCGCTTCGTCCTCGACTCCGCCCGGGACAGCGACATCTGGCGGACGTCCACCCGCACCCACACCGAGTGGAACTTCGTCTCGGGTGCCATGGACGAGAACGGCCCGTTCCAGGCCGACATCCCGATGCTCCAGCTGGACTACCGGGTCGACACCGACCTGGCCGGTGACGTCAAGGCCGGCCGGTGGACCGAGGTCGGGCTCTCTTCCGGTACGCAGGAGTGGCTGGACGGCGCGGCGAAGGCCACCGGGGCCTCGCTGTCGGTCAGCTACGACGACGGGAGGACCTGGGACGCGGTGCAGCTCCGCAAGGACGCGGCCGGTTCCTGGACCGCCCGG
>NZ_JBEXPH010000197.1:0-14522 GCF_040611955.1 Streptomyces sp. NPDC006510
GGCCGCCTCACCGCCATCCGAGCGTAGGCCGATCAGCCCACCGAAGAACCTGTAGGCCAAACAGACGAACCACACCTGATTCCTGATAGACCCGCAAACGACTACTGGGTGACAACTGCCCCGATACTCGTTCCGCTCGTGACCGGTCTGGGACACCGGGTGGCAGGGCTGCTTCCGCCTCGTCCAGAACCACGTCCAGGCCGGCGGCATACTCCCGGGGCTGCGGGCGACGTCGTCGCGCAGGACGAAGACCTCGGACAGTGGGCGAACGTACAGCGGCACGGGTGGGAGCAGCTTCTGCCTGTACAGCAGTGGATCCGGGAGAACACCCTCAAGATCACACCAGCTGAGGACTACGAACGGCCGGTGAAACAGACCCAGGACGCGAAGTGGGCGGCCAACCTCGCAGCAGCACAGCAGTTCCACGTCCGCGAGGGGCATCTGAGGGTGCCTCGGAAGCACGTCAAGGAGCTGATGCGGGCGCGTCCCCGGCAGGCCGTCAGAACGGCGCTGAAGAGGTCGTGGTGGTCAAGCTCGGCACGTGGCTCGACAACCTCCGCAAACGCGCCGCGAAACTCCCCGAGCAGCGGCGTGGAATGCGCTCAGCATGCGCTGGTAGGCCGGACACATGACGCTGACGTTCCATCCCTGGCCGTGTCAGTGGCCCGGCGAGCGGTACTGCCTCTGCGACCCCGCTGACGCCCAATCTCACGTCTTTCAAGGCACATAAAACGAGATTAGGAGCTTGCATCGCGTGCACCCTCCGCATTACAGTCTCGCTCGCAAGGTGTGCTCTTATTCGCTTCTTCCAGCAAGGGAATGACGTGAAGCTCCACCTGATCGTTGAGGATCCCGATCCCGCCTTCCAGAAGGCCCTCCTGGCGCTGCTCGCCGAACACGCCGGCAGCTTGAAGACCGCCGGGCCGGCCACCGACTGGTCCGACCCGGAGACCGCCTCCCGCTACTACCTCTCCCTGCCGGCTACCGCCCAGCGCATCCTGCGCGAGGCCGCTACCCGCGAGGACGGTTACGTGCCGGCCGATGTCCTGCGCGGTCCGCACGGCGAGGGCAAGCTCACCGGCAGCAGCGGTGCATTCAAGGCCGCGCTGAAGCGCGGCGTCCGTCGTAACTGGTGGATCGCGGACCAGGTCTCGCCCGTCCTCGCTGAGGGCCCTGGTTTCGGAAAGGTCGCCGGCTACCGCATCCGCACCGATGCCCTTCCCGCGTTCCAGGCCTCTGTCGCCACCCACCAGCAGGGCCAGCTCGCCAGCCAAAAGGACTGCCTCGCCGAGGCAATCACCGGCGAGGGCGGGGAGTGGGACGCTCAGCGCTCCGTCGCCGCGCTCCACGAGATTGGCCACGCCGTCGACGAGAAGCGCGCCCGGCAGATCCTGCGCGACCTCGCCGCGGACGGCATCCTCCAGCGCGTCGACACCGATCGAGCTGTCTACCGCCTTGCTGACGACCCGGAACAGTAGGTCACCGGGAGGCCGAACCCGCCCGGCGCCGGCCAACCCTCGACGCCCTACAGGCTGGCCATGGCCAAGGTGGTGACAAGCTGCCCGGCTTCAAGGTGGTGGGTGAGGTCGAGACCGCTGTCGATCAGGGTGAGGACGGCGTGATGCCGGGCGGCGGGGATGGCCGCGATCTGGTTTCCGTCGCGGTTGACCCTGATGGTCGCCGGCTTCTTGCCTGGGTGGGTCAGGGTGACCGGCCCGTCTCCGGTGCCCGGGCCTACCCGTGCAAGAGGGATGGTCACGGGATGGCCCCGCAGCAGTTCGTTGAGCGGGTTAGCCGGCTTGCTCACGTAATCGAGGATGTCCTCGACCTCGTATGTGTTGGCCTTGTACGCGGTGACCCAGCCGTCGATCTGCTGATCGGCGACCCAGGTGCGGAGCTCACCGGAGCCGATTCCGGCCTCCGCCGCGGCGCGGCCGATCTGGTGGGCCAGGTGGTGGGAGGTAATGCCGGAGGTCAGCAGCTTGATGGCCTGCTCGGTGTCGACACCGTACCGGATGTGCCAGGCCGTGTGTGCGAACAGGCGGGGCGTGGTGGGGGTGTCAGCAGGGGTGGGTATTGACGAGGTTGACCAAGGCGCCGGCTGTCCAGCTGATCGCGTGCTCGAAGGCCTTGCTGATGCTGTGCACGGCCTGCTCCAGCGGCTGGGGATCGGCTGGCAAGCTGTCAGCATCCAGGTGCGGGCCAGTTCCGGGATGGAGGTGCCGGAGATCCAGTCCCGGATCGCGCCGCTGATCGGCACGTCGGCGGCGAAGCCCCCGTTGCGTGTCCCGGTGTCCCGGTGAACTTCCAGCACCCGAAGGTCTCGGGCATCACCAGAAGGCTCTCGAAGACGTCTTGCTCGGATAGGAAGCTCAGAGTCTGCTCCAGCGGCCATTCGGGCGGCCCCAAGAAGACGCTGATCTCGTCCAGGGTGTCTGCGGGAGCCGCTTGGGCGACCATCTGCTCCGCGAGGCGCTGTACGCCTCCCGAGCGAGCGATTCGGCAGCACGGCCTGGCCTCCAGACAGCGTCTCGTGAACAGGAGGAAGGCCGGTTTCAAAAATCGTCCCTGCCTCAAGGCCTGCTGGGCGGGGTGGACGACCAGGTCCGCTGGAGCGGGTCGGTCGTCCACCCCCAGGAATCCACACTGGTCAGCATCCGAACAGCCCCGGACGAGAACCGGTCCTCACAGCCGCTGCGGCCGGAGCAGCCGCGGACCGATGTGTGGCCAAGACGTTCGAGGATGGTCACCACCGCCCGCCCGCTGCCGGGGAAGAGGGTGTCGTTGAAGCAGGTGACGAAGAGCGCGACATGCATCAGTGCACTTCTTGGGGAGTCGGGATGCCCGCGGTGAGCAGGCCGAGTGCCTTCAGCTCCTCCCACAGGGCTGCCGGGGCGGGGCTCTGGAGCATGGCTGCGGCGTCCTCGATCTCCGCGTGGTTACGCGCGCCGACCAGGACACTCGCGACGGCCGAGTGCCCGAGCGGGAACCGCAGGGCGGCGGCGCGCAGCGGCACCCCGTGCCGCTCGCACACCACCTGGAGCTCCAGGGCCCGGGACAGGAGTGCGTCGGAGGCGGTTGTGTAGTCGAACGTGGCGCCGGGGCGGGGGTCGGCCAGCAGGCCGGAGTTGAAGACGCCGCCGACGACCACACCGACACCGCGCTCGGCGGCCAGGGGGAGCAGTTCGGTGAGGCCGCCCTGGTCGAGCAGGGTGTACCGCCCGGCCAGCAGAACGGTGTCGATGTCGGTCTCGCGTACGAACCGGGTGAGCAGCCCGGCCTGGTTCATGCCGACGCCGATCGCGCCCAGGACGCCTTCGGTGCGCAGCCGTTCCAGCTCGGGGTACGCCTCGGTCAGTGCCTTTTCGGCGTGGTCGTCCGGGTCGTGGAGGTACGCGATGTCGATGCGGTCCACGCCGAGCCTTTCCAGGCTGGCCTCCAGCGAACGGCGTACGCCGTCGGCGCTGAAGTCCCACACCCGCTCGTGGGTGGCCGGGACGGCGAAGCCGTTGGCCAGGTCGTCGCCCGTCACTCGCGCACGGGGACGGAGCAGTCGGCCGACCTTGGTGGAGAGCGTGTACTGCTCGCGCGGACGCTCGCGCAGCCCCTGTCCGAGCCGCCGCTCGGACAGACCGAGGCCGTAGTGCGGGGCGGTGTCGAAGGTGCGGATCCCGGCGGCCCAGGCGGCGTCGATGGTCGCGGCGGCGTCCTCGTCACTGACCGGGCGGAACAGGTTGCCGAGCGGCGCGGCGCCGAGAGAGAGCTCGGTGACCGGTGTGGTGCTGGTCCCGAGTGGTGTGCTGAGCACGGGTTTGCCTCTTGGTGGTGGAGCCCGGTCGGGCGCGGCATGGTCAGGTGTCCGCGCCCGGCCGGTGGTTCGGGGAGGGTCAGCCTGCGGCGGGGCGCAGGCGCAGTCCGGCCATGCCGCCGTCCACGGCCAGGGCGGTGCCGGTGACACTGCCGGCGACAGGGGAGGCGAGGTAGGCGATGGCGGCCGCGACCTCGTCGGCGGATACGAGTCGGTCGGTCGGCTGGCGGGCGTCGAGGGCCGCGCGTTCGGCGGCCGGGTCGGCTGCCTGATCGAGGAGCCGGCCCACCCAGGGGGTGTCTACGGTGCCGGGGTTCACGCAGTTGACGCGGATGCCCTCGCGGACGTGGTCCGCGGCCATGGCGAGGGTCAGGGAGAGGACCGCGCCCTTGCTGGCCGAGTACAGCGCCCGCTGCGGAAGGCCTGCCGTGGCGGCGATCGAGCAGGTGTTGACGACCGAAGCAGCGCCCGAGCGCCGCAGATGCGGCAGGGCTGCCCGCGTCGTGCGAACGATGCCGAGGACGTTCACGTCCAGGACGCGGTGCCACTGCTCGTCGCCGTTGTCCTCGACCGTGCCGACAG
Organism: Streptomyces sp. NPDC006510; assembly: GCF_040611955.1. Lineage (NCBI taxonomy): Bacteria > Bacillati > Actinomycetota > Actinomycetes > Kitasatosporales > Streptomycetaceae > Streptomyces > Streptomyces sp. NPDC006510. Next base: position 4,391 of record NZ_JBEXPH010000197.1, read on the forward strand.
CGCCGATCCCTGCGTTGTTGACCAGGATGTCGAGGCCGTCGAGCGCCTCGGCGGCCTCACGTACGGCCGCCCGTACCGACGCGTCGTCGGACAGGTCCGCCGTGAGCCGAGCAGTGGATCCGGCACATCCTCGGGCGCAAGGTCCAGCACGGCGATCCGCGCACCACGCTCGGCGAGCAGCCGTGCGGTGGCCAGCCCGATGCCGGAAGCCCCGCCGGTGACCAGCGCGCGCAGGCCGTCGAGATCGCGCCCCGTCATGTCGTGGCCTCCGTCCCGGAGCCGGTGCGGACGGTGGCCAGGTCCGCCGCCCAGAAGTCACCGTCCGGGTAGTGGTAGGTGTCGATGGCTGCCTGGTCCATCTGCGCGGAGAAGCCAGGGGTGGACGGTGCGCGGTAGTGGCCGGCGTCGATCACGACCCGGTCCAGGAAGTGCTGGTGGAGGTGGTCGACGTACTCGATCACGCGGTCCTCGGTGGTGCCGGACAGGGCGACGTAGTCGAACATCGACAGGTGTTGCACGAGTTCGCACAGTCCGACCCCGCCCGCGTGCGGGCACACCGGCACCCCGAACTTCGCGGCGAGCAGCAGGATCGCCAGATTCTCGTTCACCCCGCCGACCCGTGCTGCGTCCAGCTGCAGCACGTCGATCGCGCCGGCTTGGAGCAGCTGCTTGAACACGATCCGGTTCTGCACGTGCTCGCCGGTGGCGACCTTGATCGGGAGGACACCGTCGCGGATCGAGGCATGGCCCAGGATGTCGTCGGGGCTGGTGGGCTCTTCGATCCAGTACGGGGCGAACTCGGCCAGCGCCCGCGTCCAGCTGACGGCTTGGTCGACCTCCCAGCGCTGGTTGGCGTCGATCGCGATGCGGATGTCGGGTCCGACGGCGGCGCGGGCGGCGCGGCAGCGCCGGATGTCGTCCTCGATGTCGGCGCCGACCTTCAACTTGATCTGGGTGAAGCCGTCGGCGACGGCCTGCTCGGCGAGCCGAGTGAGCTTTTCGTCACTGTAGCCGAGCCAGCCGGGGGAGGTGGTGTATGCCGGGTAGCCCCGCTCCCGGAGCCGCTCGGCGCGTTCAGCCGCACCCTCCTTGCCCTGCCTCAGGAGACGCAGCGCCTCGGTGGGCGTGAGCGCGTCGGTGAGGTACCGGAAGTCGACCTGTCCGAGCAGCCACTCGGGCTCGGCGTCGGCGAGCAGCTGCCACAGCGGCTTGCCTTCGCGCTTGGCGGCCAGGTCCCAGACGGCGTTCGTCACGGCGCCGATGGCCATGTGCATCACGCCCTTCTCCGGCCCCAGCCAACGCAATTGGCTGTCTCCGATCAGGTCGCGATACAGCAAGCCGGGGTCGGCGCACAGGTCGTCGACCGGCCGTCCGACGACGTGTGCGCGCAGCGCGTCGATCGCGGCGACCTGGACGTCGTTGCCGCGGCCGATGGTGAAGACGAAGCCGTGGCCCTCAAGGCCGTCGCCCGTATCCGTGCGCAGCACAAGATAGGCGGCGGAATAGTCCGGGTCGGGGTTCATCGCGTCGGAGCCGTCGAGCTCTCGCGAGGTGGGGAACCGTATGTCGTAGGTGTCGAGCGCGGTGATCCTCAACGGTTTTCCCTTCAGGCCTGGTTGAAGGTCTGGCGCTGGCTGCCGAGACCGTCGATCGATGGTTCGACCACATCACCCGCGCGCAGGTACGGGCTGCCGGACAGGCCCAGGGCCACCCCGGCCGGAGTTCCGGTGTTGATGACGTCACCAGGCCGCAGCACCATGTACTGGCTCAAGTACCAGACCAGGTATGGGACATCGAAGATCATGTTCTTGGTGGTGCCGTCCTGACGGACCTCACCGTTCACAGCCAGCCGCATCCCCAGCGCCTGAACGTCACCGACCTCGTCCGGTGTCACCAGCCACGGCCCCAGCGGGTTGAACGTCTCGCACGACTTCCCCAGGTCCCACTGCGGGGAGTACTCCAGCTGGAACTCACGCTCCGAGACGTCGTTGCTGATCGCGTAACCCGCGACACAATCCGCCGCCTCCTCCGGACCGGCCAGGTACCGCGCCTCACGGCCGATGACGACGGCCAGTTCCACCTCCCAGTCCGTCTTCACCGACCCACGCGGGATCATCACCTCGTCGTACGGGCCGACGACCGTCCCTGGGTCCTTCATGAACACCACCGGACGCTCCGGTACCGCCGCCCCGGTCTCCTCCGCGTGGTCGCGGTAGTTGAGCCCGACGCACACCACCTTCCCCGGCCGGGCGACCGGAGCCCCGACCCGCAGCCCATCCGTCTCCATCAGCGGCAGCGTGCCGGCATCGAGCGCCGCACGGACCCTCTCGACACCACCCGAAGCGAGGAATGCCCCGTCGATGTCGCCCGTCAGGCTTGAGAGGGCGAACGTCCGGCCGTCGGCTGTCCGTACCGCTGGCGTCTCCGCCCCGGCAGCCCCGAGTCGCAGCAGCCTCATGAGGTCCCTCCGGCTGAGGTGGTGTCGTCCTTCAGCTCGATCCTCACGACCGTGTCGACCGGATCGGGCAGCGGATAGGTGAAGTGGCCGACCTCGCCGAACTGCACGAAGGGGATGTCGGGGTACGAGGCCACGACCCACTCCTCGCACAGCTTCAGCTCCCGGCCGTCGGCGAGCAGACTGATTCGCTCGATGGCGTCCTTCGGTACGCCGGTCAGCGGCAGTGGACCGATCGGGGCGCGCAGGACGTGGGCGTATACGGTCGAACCGGAGCGGGTGTAGTAACCCCACTCGGGAGTGCCGAAGCCGGCAGGCCCGGCTCCGTACACGGACTCGCCGTTGGCCTCCAGCCAGTGGCCGATCCGCCGCAGTCGTTCGACGGCCTCGGGCTGGATGGTGCCGCGCGCGTCGGGGCCGACGTTGAGCAGCAGGTTCCCGCCCTTGGCGACGCACTCCACGAGCTTCGTGATGACCTGTCCCGGGGACTTCCACAGATCGTCGCCGGCGGCGAACCCCCAGTTGTTGTTGAGGGTGACGCACGCCTCCCACGGCACCGGAGTGCCGTCCGGGGTGCGGAAGCCCTCGACCGGGATCACCTGCTCGGGGGAGACAAAATCCCCGCAGTACGAGGTGGGTTCGCTGGTGACGATGGATCCCATGCCCTCGCCGCTGGTCTCCAGGCGGTTGTCCATGATGACGTCCGGCTGGAGCTCGCGGACCATCGCCACGAGGTCGGCGGCCCCCCACTGCTCCGGGCCCATCCCCTCGTAGGAGAAGTCGAACCACAGGATGTCGAGCTTGCCGTAGTTGGTGCACAGCTCCCTCACCTGGCCGTGCAGGAAGGCCCGGTATGCCTCCAGGTCGGGCTGGTGGGAGGCGAAGGCGGGGTTGTCGCGCTCGGGGTGTGCCCAGTCTCCGTAGTGCGGGTAGTCGGGGTGGCGCCAGTCCAGTAGCGAGAAGTAGAGGCCCACCTTGATGCCGCGGGCGCGGAACGCCTCCAGGAACTCGGTGACCAGGTCCCGGCCGATGCCGTTGTGCATGCTGCCGTAGTCGGTGAGCGCCGTGTCGAACAGGCAGAACCCGTCGTGGTGCTTGGCCGTGAGCACGGCGTACTGCATGCCGGCCCGTTCGGCGAGCTCCGCCCAGCCGTGCGGGTCGAAGTCCTCGGCGCCGAAGCCGTCGACGGCGAACTGGTAGTCGGCGAACGGGACGCGTTCGTGGGAACGGAGCCATTCGCCGCGGGCGGGCACGGCGTACGGTCCCCAGTGGATGAACATGCCGAAGCGGTCGTGCCGGAACCACGCCGAGCGTGCGAAGCGGTCCTCGGTCATGCCTTCACCGCTCCCGCGACCATCCCGCTCACGATGTACTTCTGCGCCGCGAGGTACACGGCGACCACCGGGAGCATCGTCAGGACGAGGTTGGCGCACACCAGCCCGTAGTCGAAGCTGTGCGTGGTCTGGAAGGTGAACACCGTCATGGGGAGGGTCCACCGATCGGCGTCGGGGATCAAGAAGAGCACGTTCTGAAACTCGTTCCAGGCATAGGTGAAGACCAGGACCAGCGCCGTGAAGCTGACCGGTCGCAGCAGCGGGAAGATGATGGTGAAGAACAGCCGCAGCGAACCCGCACCGTCCAGCAGCGCCGCCTCGTCGATCTCCCGGGGCAGCTGCCGGATGAACCCGACGTAGGTCAGGGTGATGAAGGGGATCTGCACGGCGATGTCCGTGAGGATGAGACCGAGGTACGAGCCGCCCAGGCCGATCTCCTGGAGGAGCCGGATCGCCGGGATGAACGCGAACGGTGCGACGAGGCCGGTCAGCAGATAGCTGTAGACGCCGCCGGTGACCCGGCCCGGGCGGCGGGCGATCACGAACGCGGCCATCGAGCACACCAGGACCGTGCCACCCGTGACACCGGTCGCGATCAGGACGCTGTTGCCGAGGGCTTGGAGCGAGTCGCCGGTGGTGATCACCGTGAGGTAGTTCTCGAAGTGCCAGCTGCGCGGGAGGGCGAAGCTCATCGTTCCCGACTCTGTGGTCCCCTTCACGCTGGTGATCAGCACCAGGTACAGCGGAGCCAGGAAGACCAGGGCGACCAGGGCCGCCAGGGTGTACGTGGCCGAGGAAGCGAGGATCTTCCGGGCGCGGGGCCGGGCCGGTCGGCGGGTCATGCCGTCGCCTCCATCCTGCGGACGAATCGGTTGATCACCAGGGCGACGGAGATGATCATGAGGAACTGGACGAATTGGACGGCGGCGGCGTAGCCGAGGGCGCCGGTGTTGAGCTGCTTGTAGACGTACGAGGTGAGCACCTCGGTCGCGGTCCCAGGACCGCCGCCGGTGGTGGCGTAGATCATGTCGAACGCCTTCATTCCGGTGATGAAGGTGAGCAGCGCGGCCAGGTTGATGGCGTGGCGGATGTACGGGATCTTGATGTGGAGGGCCACCTGCCAGGGGCCGGCTCCGTCGATGTGGGCGCTCTCGATCAGCTCCGTCGGCACCGCCTGGAGTGCGGCGAGGACGAGGACGACGGTCCAGCCGACGCCCATCCAGGTGTCGACGGCGGTGACGCTGTAGAGCGCCAGGTCGAAGCTGCCGAACCAGTCCTGCGCCAGCCCGAAGGGCTCCAGGAGGACGTTGAGCGGGCCGTCGGCCTTGAGGATGTAGCCGAAGAGCAGGCCGACCACGATCGTGGAGAACATGATCGGCAGGTAGACGACGACGCGCAGGAACTTGGCGCCGCGGAAGGTTCGGTCGAGGAGGAAGGCGATGGCCACGCCCAGGACCGTCTTTCCGACGGTCACGCAGGCGGCGTAGGCGAACTGGTTCCAGGTGGCGTTCCACAGCACGGAGCTGTCGTCGGCCATCAGACGGTAGTTGTCCAGACCGACGAAGTGTGTGTCCGGGACGAAGGTCGAGGCGTCGGTGAGCGAGAGGTACATGCCGAAGAAGGCCGGCAGGAGGAAGAAGACGGCGACCGCGGGGACGAGGAACGCGTACCGGTAGGTGCGCACCACCCGGCGCCCTGGGCATGCCAGACGGCGATGTCCTCCCGCTCGGGAAACGACAGGTAGCGCCCGGACACATCATCAGGAAGACACGGATTCACGCCGCCAGCGTGCCGGAACCAGCGGAATCCCACCGGCCCGGACACCCCGGCAGCACTGCACGCATCCTCGGTCTTGGCACCCCGAGCGATCGCCGTCCAGAACCTGACCCTGTCCTCACGCCAGGCCACCGACGGCCTGCCCGGCGACGGCATCAACCCCCGATACGCACGAACCTGCTTGTGCCGCTCCACAGAGCCCATCGCTCCACCTCCCGATCAAGGTGTTGCGACGATCAGTTGAATCCGTCCAGTACACCAGCCGAGCCTTCGCTGATGCCTGCCGCCTCGCCGACGTCCGCCAGAGCATGAGCGCGGTCGGCAGCAGCGCGGACAACGCCGCCGCGGAATCGTTCAACGCGACCTTCAAAAGAGAGACGCTGAAGGGGCGAAAGGGCTGGCCAAGCGAACGCGAGGCCCGACTCGACGCCTTCCGATGGCTGTCCCGCTACAACACCCGACGCAGGCATTCCCGGCTCGGCCAGCGCTCCCCGATCGCTTACGAAAACACCTTCCGCACAACAGCAACTACCCTGACCCGAGCCGCATAGACGTGTTCAAGATCCGGGGTCAAGGCCCGCTCTGCCGGTCGATTTCCCGTACTGGCGGGCGGTCTACGACTTCTTCCGCCGCTGGCGGACCTACGACTACGTGCGTGAGCTGTACGAACGCCTGCGATGTTCGGCCAGGGAGCGTGCAGGCCGCAACGCCGAGCCCCCGACAGTCAGTCGGTGGACGCCTCCGAGACCGTCGGCGAGGACAGCCGCGGATACGACGGCGGCAAATCACGCGACGGCCGCAAGCGTCACATCCTGACCGACACCGACGGCCTGCTCCTGGAGGTCACCGTGACGACAGCGGACGTCCACGACTCCAAAGCCGCCCCCGCGCTGCTGGAGACCTTCATGGACCAGCCGGGCCGGCTGGTGAAACTCGTGTGGGTCGACAGTGCCTACCAGGGCCCGGCGCTGGCGAAGGCGTTCGCCCGCCACGGAGTCCGGATCGAGGTCGTGCGCCGATCCGACGGACAACGCGGCTTTGTCGTACTGGCCCGCAGGTGGGTGGTGGAGCGAACGCTGAGCTGGCTCTCCCGCTCACGCCGCCTCAACCGCGACCACGAACGCCGTGCCGATCACCACCAGCAGATGGTGTGGTGGGCCGCCACGATCAGGCTGTCACGGCGTCTGGCCGGCGACGCCCCGCGCTGGCCGGAGAAGCGTCCCGACCGACTGGCCCGGGCCCGGGCATGAACCGTCCGTTCTTCTCCCGCACCAGCCAGCCCCGCTTCTCCAGCGCATACGCACGGTGACGGATCTTCTCCACCTCGTTCTTGCTGTCCGCCTCCCGGCCCACCGCCCGCGCCAGCTCCACCCCGCTCACCGGCCCCGAAGCGGCCACCACCACGGCGAACACCTTCCGATACAGACCACTGAGCGCCTCCTCACCCATGCCCGACCGCCACACCGGCGGCCGCTCGTCATACCCAGCCCCCGCGCCGGAGCCGCCCGGTCCCACAGCGGAAGCCGCCTCACCACCAGACGGCACGGAAACCGGCACATTCACCGCGCTCTCCTCGGCCAGCACCGACACGAGCTCCTCCCGACCCACCCGAGCCCGCTCGACACGCTCCCGCGCGGCATCCACCTCCGCCTGAGCCTGCTCCAGGACCTCCGTCCAGGACTCCAGATCCTCCCTCGCCCGCGCCTCACGCCGTTCCATCAACCCCAGCACCGACGGCATCGCACCCTCCTCGATCAACAACAAGCCGTCCGCTGCCTGCCCCCACCCCTAGACGAACATGCCCCGAGCACGAAGAAGCCCCCGCTCATCGAACGGGGACTCCCTTTGCCACAACGCACTAAGCCCCGGGAACGCCCCAGGGCTTCTCCGGGCAGGGCGAGGTCTTCGATCGTGGCCGTGCACCCACCAGGGCGGCGGGCCCGGCCGCGTGCTGGTGGGCGCGCACCACGCTGGAGTCGATCGAGATGACCCAATCGATGCGCCCGGCGTCTTCCTGACCGGTCTGGACGTGCTCCAGGACCCGGTGCCAGGTCCCGTCCGCGGTCCACCTGCGCAGGCGTTCGTGCAGGGTCTTCCAGGGCCCGTAGCGTTCGGGAACGTCGTGCCAGGGCGCTCCGGTGCGCAGCTGCCACAGGATGCCGTCGACGACCTGCCGGTGGTCGCGCCACTGCCCGCCGCGCCCGGAGGAGGGCATCAGGGGGTCGATCAGGGCCCACTGCTCGTCGGCCAAGTCGTCACGTCCTGTCACGGTTATTTGCTCAGCCGGCGGCCGAACCTGCGCCAGCCTTGATAGGGGTTCGGCGGCGTGTCTTCCATGCCCACCCGGCCCCACAGACCGCGACGGCGATCTGGAGCAGGCCGGTGGCCACGAGCACCGGGCCGGGCCCGCCCCACCCGATCAGGGCACCACCGGCCAGCAGGCCCAGCGAAGTTCCCCCGGAGTGCAGGACGGTCTCCGCGGTGAACGCCGCCCGCCGTTCGGCCCCATGGGTCTGAGCGCTGATCAGGGCGTTGAGCGCGGCGATGCCCCACGGCATCGCAGCCCCGCCCACCGCGGCCACCACTGCCACCCCGGCCAGGTTCGGAGCGACCAGGGGCAGCAGGACGAACACGGCCCCGAGGACCACCCAGGAGGCCACCATCGCGGGCACGCGGGGCAGACGGTCGATCACGAGCGGGACCAGCAGAGAGGCGATCACGGACGCGGCCCCGTACCCGCTCATCGCGGCCGCGACGACCTGTCCGGGCATGCCGTGCTCGACGCCCAGGACCGCCAGGCCCAGGCTGAACCCGAACCAGCACACCCCGCCCACCCCGGCCATCAGGATCCCGGCAGCCACCTGCGGGTGCTCCCGCAGGACCGCCACCGCAGACACCCTCCCCACCTCGTGCTCGTCGGTCTGGTCCTGGTGGCGGGCGGGCCCGGCGGCGGGAACGGCCAGGAAGGCCAGCGCTGCCAGTGCGACCACCGCGGTCTCGCACCACAGCAGGGGCTGCGCTCCCCAGGCGGTCACGGCCCAGGCACCGGCGGGCGGGGCGAAGATCATCGAGACCCGGTGGGCCAGGTCCTGCCAGGCCAGCCACCGCGCGGGTCCGGACCTGCCACCCCGGGCAACGTGCTCGTCGGCAAGGTCAGAGACCAGGGCCCGCTCGGCGGGCCCCAGCAGGGCCCCGGCCACGCCCGTGACCAGCCCGGAGGCGCACAGCGCGACCGCACCGACCTGCCCTGCCGTCGCGGCCAGAGGCACGATGACCAGGCCGGCCGCGTTCACGCCCATCACCACCGCCAGCGCCCGGCCCGAGGTCAGTCGATCGCGCAGGTCCCGACCCCACCAGCCCACGGTCAGCAGGGGCAGACCCGCCATGCCCCCGACCAGGCCGGTGGTCCAGGCGTGCCCCGTCTCGGCCAGGGCCACCAGGGGCAGGGCCACGGCTGTCATCCTCGTGCCGATCCAGGTCACGAACGTGATCACGGTCAGCAGCAGCAGTTCTGTACGCACACACCGATCCTCGAGGGCCACCCCTGCCGCCGGTAGGTGCTCCGTGACGGGCCCGGCTCATACGCTGTGGGCATGACCTACCGACTGCGGACAGAAGACCTGGTGCTGGCCGAGGCTGTGGCTCGGCACGGATCGGTGGGTGCTGCTGCGAAGGAGCTTCTGACCACCCAGCCCTCGGCCTCGCGCCGCCTGGCCGCGCTGGAACGCCGCCTGGGAACCCGATTGTTCGAGCGGGACACCACCGGGGCCCGGCCCACCCCGGCCGGACGGGAGCTGGCCCGGCAGGCTGCGCGCCTGCTGGCCGACCTCGACGCCCTGCCCGCCCAGGTCCTGGCCGCCACGCAGGCAGCCACCCTGCGCCTGGGCACGATCCAGGCACTGGCTCCGATCGTGTTCACCGCAGCCCAGGTCGAGCTGCCCGGCGTGGACGTGCAGGCCGAGGTCGACCACGGGCCGGTCCTGGTCGGGCAGGTCCACCAGGGCCTGCTGGACGCCGCGATCATCACGATCGCCGACCAGGCCGTCCTGCCCCACGGCCTGCAGACCACCCCGATCGGAGCGTCCTCGCTGGTCCTGGTCCTGTCCGACGGCACCCCGCCCCAAGGCCGGGGAAGGACACCCCTGGCCGGACGCGAGATCCTCTACTCCTCGATCGACCTGGCCGGACAACCCCTCCACGAAGCCCTGTCCGCCCTGGGCGCGCGCCCTCGGCCCGGGCCCACTCTCGAGGCAACCCTTCGCATCGCCCGCCACCAGAAGATCCCGGCCCTCGTGCCCGCCCTCGCCGCCCGCTGGTGGAACGACCCCGGCGACACGGTCCTGCCCTCGCCCGTGCCGGGGAAGGTCGCCCTGCACCTGGTCACCCGCCCGCCCCAGCACACCCTGCTGGCACGGGATCTGCCAGCACTGACCGCCCGGATCCTGGGCGCACCACAGGATTCACAGGACAGGCCCTAGTAGCAATACCGGTGATTTAGGTGTTTTTCTGGCGTTTGCTGGCGGGTTTGGTGGGCGGGATGAGTGTGACTGTTCTGGCTGGTGGTCGG
>NZ_JBEXPH010000198.1:0-14425 GCF_040611955.1 Streptomyces sp. NPDC006510
CGGCTCGTCGCCCGCCTCCTCGCGCAGCAGGCCGATCACCTCGCCGAGCCGCTCCACCGACGCGGCCGCGCGGGCCCGGATCTCCCCGGCCGCGGCCCGGTGCGCCTCGTCGAGGCCGGGGGCCAGCTTGAGGGCACCGGCCGACAGGGCGATGAGGCTGAGGTCGTGCCCGAGGACGTCGTGCATGTCCTGGGCGATCCGGGCCCGTTCGCGGGACCGGGCCTGCTCGGCGACGAGCCGCTGCTCACGCTCCAGCCGGCCCGCCCGCTCCCAGCCCGCCCGGACGAGCTCCTGGTACTGGCGCCAGAAGCGTCCCGCGAACCACGGCAGCAGCGCGGCCACCGCCACCACCGCGACGAACCGCCCCGCCATCAGCAGCCAGGAGGGCACCAGGGCCACCGCCACCACCCCACCGGCCAGCACCGCGACGAGCACCAGGACCGTGGGCCCGGTCCTGCCCGGCTCCCGCCCCGCGAAGAACGCCGCCACGGCCGCGGGCAGGGCCCACCACATACTGACCGCGCTCAGCCCGACACAGACCGCCGCGCCGACGGCCAGAAGACTCCCCGGAGCGACGACGGCCCGCCGGACCGCACCGCTGATCATCACTCTGTCCACCCGGACGACCGTACGCAGCCGAGGAGCGCCCCGACACTGCCGAAAGTCACCGTTGCCAATGGCCCGGCGCCGGGCGCGCAGGTTCGGCAGTGATTGCCTGGTGACGGGTCGCTACTCTGAGTCGTCGGACCGGCTGAGCGGGAGGAGACACCGAATGACCGGTGCGCCCGACTACAGCCAGGGCATCGATTCCGAACGCGCTCTGAAGTTCGCGGTGCAGCGGATCCGTGGGGACCGCGCCCAGATCATCGAAGGGATCATCGAGCCCGTGACGCCGACCTGGGACCACGAACGGGCGGCCCGGGGGTCGTCCGTAGACCGGATCGAGGGCAGCGCGACCCTGTTCTCCGCGCCCGGCCACCTGGGCTACACCCACGTGGACGGCCCGCGCCCCTTCGGTGCGGTGCTGAGGCTGCCGCATCCGTTCGACCTGGACCTGGACACCAGCGGCCTGTCACCCGTGTGACCGTCGAAGTACCTAAGGGCTGCCCGTGACGGCCCTCAGACCCCCCGGTACTTCGGCACTCGTCGCTCCACGAAGCTCGCCACACCCTCATTGGCGTCCTGCGTCGTCATGTTGATCTCCTGGGCCATGGCCTCGGCGGCGAAGGCCGTCGGCCGGTCGGCGTCCAGCGACGCGTTGACGAGCTGCTTGGTCAGGGCGATCGCGCGGGTCGGCCCCTCGGCCAGCCGCTGCGCCCAGGCCCGCGCCGTCGCCGCCAGCTCCCCGTCCGCTACGACGCGGTTGACCAGTCCCAGGCGTTCCGCCTCCGCCGCCGGGAGCGAGTCGCCGAAGAACATCAGCTCCTTGGCGCGCTGCGGGCCGATCAGCCGGGGCAGCAGATACGCACCGCCGCCGTCGGGTACGAGACCACGGCGTACGAACACCTCGATGAACTTCGCCGATTCGGCGGCCAGCACCAGATCGCAGGCGAACGCGAGATGGGCGCCGAGGCCGGCCGCCGTGCCGTTGACCGCCGCGACGACGGGCTTCTCGCAGTCCAGGACCGCCGCGATCAGCCGCTGCGCGCCGAGCCGGATCGTCCGGGCCACATCGCCCGGCACCCGCTCGCCGGTCGCCGGCGTGCCGCGCAGGTCGGCGCCCGCGCAGAAGCCGCGGCCGGTGGCGGTGAGGACGACGGCCCGGACCGCCGGGTCGGCGGAGGACTCGGCGAGCAGGGCGATGACGCGTTCCCGCTGCTCCCGGGTGACGGCGTTCATCGCTTCGGGACGGTTGAGCGTGATCCAGGAGACGCCGTTGTCAGTGGCGTGGAGTACCAATGAATGGAGCGGGTCGGCGGACTCGACGGACTCGGTGATGTCTTCGGGGGAGGACGGCATGGGGCAGCTCCTGGGTGAGTGCGGTGGTGGGCGCGATGGCGAGCAGTTCGGGGATTGGCGGCGCGACCGGTCAGCGGCAGACGGCGAGCGCGTCCAGCGCCACCGCGCCCTGCCCCCGCCCGAGCACCATCAGCGGGTTGATGTCCAGCTCGGCGAGGTCGTCGCCCAGTTCCAGCGCCATCCGCTGCACCCGCAGCACGACCTCCACGAGCGCGTCCACATCGACCGGCGGACCGCCCCGTACCCCCTCCAGCAGGGCCCGGCCGCGCAGTTCGCCCAGCATCGACCGCGCCTGGTCCTCGCCGAACGGCGGCACCCGTACCGCCGCGTCGTGCAGCACCTCGACCAGCACGCCACCGAGTCCGACCGTCACCGTCGGCCCGAACAGCGCGTCCTGCGTGACGCCGACCATCATCTCGACGCCCCGCTCGACCATCTGGCAGACCAGGATCCCGTCCAGTTCGATGCCCTCGTACCGCGCGATGTCGGTCAGCTCGCGGTACGCGTCCCGCACCTGGCTCGCCGAGGTGAGCCCGACCTTGACCAGGCCCAGCTCGGTCTTGTGGGCGAGCCGGGCGCCCGACGCCTTCATGACCACCGGGTAGCCGACCAGCGCCGCGGCCCGGACGGACGCCGCGGCGCTGGTCACCAACTGCTCGCGCGGTACGCGGATTCCGTACGCCCGCAGCAGTTGCTTCGCCGCGTGCTCGCTCAGCTGGTGGCCCGGACGCATCAGTGCCTGCGCCTTGCGGAACGAGGGCGAAGGAGTGCGCGGCGCCTCGTCGAAGGGCGAGCGGTAGGAGGCGGCGAACCGGTGGTGGTCCAGGTAGGCCTTCACGGCGGTGATGCAGTTGCCGAAGGTACGGAAGGTGGCGACGCGGGACGAGCCGAGCAGCGTCGTGCGGTACGCCTCCTCCGTACCGACGGGCGAGCCCCACACCACGCACACCAGCTTGTCGGTGCTCTCCGCCGCGTCCACCAGGTCCTGCGCGAGCTTGTCGCTCATCGGGGGGAAGGGACCGGTGATCGGACAGATCAGCACCCCGACGCCGGGGGCGGCGAGTATCGCGTCGATGATCTTCCGGCCGCGCCAGTCGCCGACCGGATGGCCGCCGTTGTCGACCGGGTTCGCCACGTTCAGATAGCCGGGGATCCACTCGTGCAGCTCGCGCTGCTTCGCCTCGGACAGGGTGGGCAGGCTCAGCCCGGCGCCGGTCGCCAGGTCCGAGAAGTGCGCGCCCGTGCCGCCCGAGATCGAATACACGACGACCCCTTCGGCCTGCGGCTTCCTGGCCCGCGCGAGCAGGGCCGCGGTGTCCTGGAGTTCGTCGAGCCCGTCCACCCGGATCACGCCGAACTGCCGCATCGCCGCGTCCACCACCTGGTCGGCGCCGGTCAGCTTGCCGGTGTGTGACGCGGCCATCCTGGCCCCCGTCTCCGTACGCCCCACCTTGACCGCCACGACCGGAACCCCGGCCCGCGCCGCCCGGTCCGCGGCCAGCAGAAAGGAGCGCCCGTCCTTGAGCCCCTCCACGTAACAGGCGATGGCCCCGACCTCGGGGCGCTGCGAGAAGTACGAGATGAAGTCGGCGGTCTCCAGATCCGCCTCGTTGCCCGTGGGCGCCCAGTGCGAGAGCCGCACGCCCAGCTCCTGGAGGGTGTAGACGGGGCGGCCCTGGTGACCGGACTGGGTGATCAGCGCGATGGCCGGCCCGTCCAGGTCGTCGCGGAACTTCTCGAAGGCGTTGAGGTTGGTGTTCGGCCCGAGCAACCGCAGCCCGGACCGTTCCACCGCCGCGGCCAGCCGCGCCTGGGCGGCGGCGCCCTCCTCGCCGATCTCGGCGAACCCGGAGGCGAAGGCGACGGCGAACCGCACCTTGGCCTGCGCGAGTTCCTCGATCACCGGGAGCGGGTCGCCGACCAGCAGCACGGCCAGATCGACCTGCTCCGGCAGCTCGGCGACGGAAGGAGAACAGGCCCGCCCGAACACGGACTCCCTGGTGGGGTGCACGGGGTACAGCCGCGCCCCGACCCGCTCGGCCCAGCCGATCAGCTGCCGGGTGATGCCGGTGTTGGGCCGCCCCTCGGTGTCGGAAGCGCCGATGACGGCCACGGACTCGGGCCGGAAGAACCGGTCCAGGTCCGGCACGGCCGCGTGCAGCGGCCGGCCGCTGACATCCAGTACGCACTCCGTGGCGGCGGCGACCGTCATGCTGTGGACGGCGGCATGCGGCTCTTCGCCGCAGGCCACCACCCTGGCGCGGAAGTCGGTGGTGAGGGTGCCGTGAGTCGATCCAAGCATCGTTCCGCCCACTCCTGCTTGAGGTCCGTCGGGTGATCGTGCCCGGCCAGCCAAAAGCTGACGCTCTGTCAGGTTACTGAACTGACGGCTCGTCAGGAATGGGTGTGCAGGCAAAGGCTGAGAGACGGGGCCGACCGGAGCCGTACAACCTCCGAGTGATCTTGCCGGACCACGCAGAGCGGGACTCGGTCCACTACCGGGCCATGCGCGACATCGTCGAGCAGATGCAGGACAACGTTCCCGGGAAAATTGAGATCACCGAAGAAGGGATCGTCCACGACATGATGGCGCCCGCTGGACTTCACGAACTGACGGCACTCCGTCTTCGGACATACCTCAGGGCATCATGCGCCACCCCGACATCATGGTGATCGCCGAGACCGACATGGAGGTTGACGGCTCCCTCGACCCCCTTACCCTCATCGCCGCCATCGAGGTCGTCTGCCGGTCCAATCCGGACAACGACTGGGTGAGCAAGATGCGGGATTACCCACTGCTGGGTGTCCCCATCCACGCGATCTTCGACCCCCGTACGGGCACGGGTGCCGTCCTCTCCGAGATCCACACGACGCCGGAAGGCCCGAGGTACGCGATCCGCAAGGACTTCGTGTACGGCGAGGACGTCACCATCGGCGAGTGGACGATCTCGACCGACGGGCTGCCGCTGTACGCCTGACGCCCACGGGCGGACCCGACCCACCCGGCCTCAGCCCCTGCGCGCCGCCTTCTTGGCGATCTTCCGTGCGTCCAGGGCCAGTTCGCGCAGCATCCCGCTGATCGGGTTGGTGAAGCCGGTGAAGTACAGGCCGGGTGCCTGCTTGGGGGTGCGGCCGCCGTGGACCACCGGCCGGCCCCGGGCGTCCAGTACGCCGAGGTGGCCGACCAGCCCCTCCAGGGCCCGCCGGTAGCCGGTCGCAGCGATCACCGCGTCCGGGGTGATCCGTTCCCCGTCGGCCAGCACCACCGCGTCCCCGTCGAACGACTCGACGGCCGCCACCGGCACCACCCGGCCGCGCTTCACCGCGTCGATCAGCCCCACGTCCTGCACCGGAATGGCGCCGTCCTTGACCCGTGAGTACAGACCGGTGTCCGGGCGGGGGAGGCCCTGCGCGGCGAGGTCGGGCACGGCGATCCTGGCCATCAGGCCCGCGGCCCGGTCGACCAGCCGGACCGGCAGCCTGCGCACCAGGACGGCGGTCGCCTGGGCGGGCCAGCCCGCGGTCGAGCGGCGCACGATGTGCGGCACGGTGCGCACGGCGATCCGCACCCGGGACGCCCCGCCCTCGACCAGGTCGACGGCGATCTCCGCGCCCGTGTTGCCGATGCCGACGACGAGGACGTCCTTGCCGGCGTACGGGGCGGGGTTGCGGTAGCCGGAGGCGTGGACCAGATCGCCGGTGAAGGTGTCGAGGCCGGACCAGTCGGGGATGCGCGGGGTGTGGTTGAAGCCGGTGGCGACGACGACGGCCCGGCCGGTCAGCACCCGGCCACCGGTCGCGGTCAGCTGCCAGTCCTTGCCGTCCGGGGCGCGGTCGATCCGGGACACCTCGACGCCCGTCACCACCTCCAGCTCATGGTGCTCGGCGTACTTGTCCAGATAGCGCACCACATCGTCCCTGGACACCCAGCGCCCGAACCGGCGCGGCATCGCGAGCCCCGGCAGCGCGGACCGGCGGCGGGTCGTGTGGAGGTGCAGCCGGTCGTAGTGACCGCGCCAGGACGCCCCCACGTTCCCGGACTTCTCCAGCACGACCGCCCGTACGCCCTGCTCCCGCAGGGCCGCGGCGGCGGCGAGACCGCCCGGACCGCCACCGATGACGTATACGGGCCGGTCCTCGGTGAGGTCGGTCTGGGCCGATATGGAGCTACCGGCGGTAAGTGCGCTGTCGGGCATGGTTCGGAGCGTAATCGCGCACCCGGTTGATGGGTCTCGGTCAAGACCGGAATCGATTGCGAATTGATCACGCGTGTAAGCCCTTTGTTGAATCGCGCCCATCTCATGCGTACTTCCTGAGCACTCCTTGCGCGCCTCTTGCGCGAGTCGCCCGGCATCAGGTGAACTGACGTACCGTCAGATTCAGTGAACGGGAGTCCACGGGAGGCCCCATGCAGACGATCTGGCTCGGCGGAGCCGAGTGGCTCGCCGTTCTCCGGATAGGCCTCGGCCTGTGGTGGCTGGAGAGCTGGCGGCACAAGGACAAGAAGGGCTGGTTCGAGCGCGGTACGGGCATCGCCTGGGCCGCGGACGTCGCGGGCAAGCACCGGTGGGCGGCCGTACGCACCGGCTTCCGGCGGATCGTCGCCCCGCGCCCGAAGGCCATGGCCTATCTCGTCGTGTACGCCGAACTCGCCCTGGGCCTGGGCCTGATCGCCGGTTTCCTCACGCCCGTGGCGCTCGTCGCCGGGCTGCTCCTCAACCTTCTCTATCTCGTGCTGATGATCCACGACTGGGCCGAGCAGGGGCAGAACGCGATGATGGCGCTCATCTCGCTCGTCGCGCTGTTCGCGATGTCCTGGCAGACCTGGTCCCTCGACGAAGCGATCGGACTCTTCCTGTGACCGCGGCCGCCGTACGTTTCGACCTTCCCGAGCCCGACGCCTTCACCCGCCCGTACTGGGACGCCGCCGCCCAGGGGCAGTTGCTGCTGCGCCGCTGCCGCGACTGCGGGCGCGCGCACCACTACCCGCGCGAGTTCTGCCCGCACTGCTGGAGCGAGGACGTCGCCTGGGAGCGGGCGAGCGGAAACGCCACGCTCTACACCTGGTCCGTCGTCCACCGCAACGACCTGCCACCGTTCGGCGCCCGCGTCCCGTACGTCGCCGCCGTGGTCGACCTGGCCGAGGGGCCGCGGATGATGACGGAGATCGTGGGGTGCGAGGAGTCCGGTCTCGCCATCGGCATGGCGTTGCGGGTGACCTTCCGGCGGGAGGAGGGGGAGGAGGCCGTTGCGGTCTTCCGCCCCTGAAGCCGCACCCGTTGCGGCCCGGCACGAATCAGCGCGATTCGGCGCGGCCCGGTGCCGGGCCCGGCGCGAATCAGCGCGGCTCGATGCCGCGCAGCTTGCGCCGTTCGCGGAAGTTCGGGTGGCGTACGACCACACCGCCCATGCCGCAGGAGCCCGTCAGCCGGAGCAGCGGGGCGCCGGGGGTCCGCTCGTCCGTCGTCTTGTCCTTCAGGCCGCCGAGCCCCTGGTCCAGGTTGTCGGTGTGCACGGTCCAGCCCTCCGGGATCACGATCTTCACCCCGGCCATCTCGCCGCGCACTTCCAGCGCGATCTCGCGCAGCCGGCACTCGGCACGGGTGAAGTCGATCCGGACGCCGCCGATGCCGCCCTGGGCACGTATCGCCGGGGGCACCTTCCAGACGCCCGAGCGTGTCACGCCGTGCATGCCCCCCTTGAGGACCAGCGGCTCACCGGTGGCCACCTCGATGGGCACCAGGTCCTCGGTGAGCGGGGCCAGTTCGGCGTAGGTCTTGGCGGAGAGCGCCTGCCCGAGCCGGGTGTCCAGCTCGTCCATGTCGATGCGACCCTCGGCCGCCGCCTCGCGCAACTGCTCGACCACCGCCTCGCGATCGGCGTCCGAAGCGCGCATACGGTCGGCGGAACGGGCGGGCTCAGCAGTCATGGCAGCGATGATACGGGCGGGGGCGGCCCGGATCCCAGTGACGGAGCCCCTGACGGTTGACGCGGTCCGGTGGGGGAACCGGACAGCTGTCGGCCGCGTGGTCGCTGGTGCCACGGGGTGCCACGGGGTGCCACCGGCCCTCCCCGCGTCACAGCCCCGCAGCCCCCCACACCGGGAACCACCGGGCCAGATCCTTCTCCATCCGCAGGTCGTCCCCGAGCACCGCCCTGACCTGCAACTCCAGCTGGTTGTCCCGCCTCTCCACGCCGCCGGGCAGCGGGGCGAACGGGTAGAACGTGCCGCGCTTGTAGAGATAGACCAGGGCCAGCGGCCGGTCCCGCTCGTCCCGGAAGCCGATCAGGGAGCAGAGCAGGTGCGGCCCGAACCCACCGTCCTGGAGCAGGGTGTTGACCGCGTGCAGGTCGTTGACCAGGGCGGCGGTGTCGTCGGCCGGACGGCGGGAGAGCAGCCAGGTGTAGCCGTACGGGTCCCGGCTGAACTCCACCGGGATGCCGCCGCGGCCGGTGTCGGCGTCGAGCAGTTCGCGTACGTCCTGTTCGATGCGGGCGAAGGTGCCGCCCTCGACACCCGCGAAGCAGACCGAGCCGAGTCCGGTCGGCGTGAAGCCCGCGCCCGCCTGGAGGGTGAGCGCGGCGGAGGGTACGGCGAAGAGCTGGTCGAGGTCGGGACGGACCGGTTTGCTGCGGCCGAGGATGGTGTCGAGGAGACCCATGGGCGTTCCTTACGGACGGGCGAGGTCGGCGGAGATCCGGGCCAGCTGGTCCAGACGCTGTTCGAGGGTCGGGTGGGAGGAGAGCAGCCGGCTCAGGCTCTCCTTGGAGGAGAACGCGGGGACGAAGTAGAAGGCGTTGTACGGCTGCGCCTTGCGCAGGTCCTCGGTCGGGATGCGGGCCATCTGGCCGCTCACCTTGGTGAGGGCGGAGGCGAGCGCGGAGGGGCGGCCGGTGAGCAGGGCGGCGGTGCGGTCGGCGGAGAGCTCGCGGTAGCGGGAGAGCAGCCGGGTCAGCAGGAAGCTCAGGGCGTACACGACCGCGCTGACCAGCGGGATCAGCATGATCGCGATGCCGATGGGATCGCTGCTCCGGCTGTTGCGGGAGAGGCCGCCCCACAGGGCGGCCCGGGTGATGATGCCGGCGAGCACGCCGAGGAACGAGGCGATCGTCATGACGGCGACATCACGGTGCGCGACATGCGACATCTCGTGCGCGAGCACCCCCTCCAGCTCCGGAGGATCGAGTCTGCGCAGCAGTCCGGTGGTGGCGCAGACGAGAGCGGTCTTCTCGCCGCGGCCGGTCGCGAAGGCGTTCGGTACGTCGCTGCGGGCGATGGCCACGCGCGGTTTCGGCATGTCGGCAAGAGCACAGATCCGGTCGACGGCGCCGTGCAGCTCCGGTGCCTCCTCCGGGGTGACTTCACGGGCCCCCATGCTGAACGCCGCGATGCGGTCGCTGAACCAGAACTGCGCGATGAACATGCCGCCGACGAAGATCAGGATGATCGGCCAGGCGCCGCGCAGCACGGCGAGCAGTACGCCGACCAGGACCACGTACAGCAGGCCGATCAGGAACATGGTGCCGACCATGCGTGTGGTCAACCCGCTGTCCGGGGCGTAACGGGAACGGGTACGGGTTCGGCTCATTTTCGCCTCCAGCAACCCTTGGTGCCTTCCATCTTGCCCCTTTCATATGGAAAGCGGGGACAATCGATACGGGGGATTGGGCCCTGCTCGGTGGCCGGAACGCACCCCGCAATCGGGTGGCTCGAAATGCCCGCTCGATCCGGCGGGCGGAAAATGGATCTCTCCGGGGACATTTGGCCGAACAACACCTGGACCCATTAGGTGCCTGGGGCATCTAGTGGGCGGAGATCGGTAGGACTCACCCATCTCTTTGCGAGGTCCGCCATGGCAGATGCCGAGACCGTCTCGTTTCCGCAGAACCGCACCTGTCCGTATCACCCGCCGACGGGATATCGCGGCGAGCACCGGGGGCAGCGGCCGGTGTCCCCGGCCCGGCTCTTCGACGGCCGTACGGTGTGGCTGGTGACCGGGCACGCCGAGGCGCGTTCGCTCCTGGTGGACCAGCGACTGTCGTCCGACCGGGAGCACCCCTCGTTCCCGTTCTTCGCCGAGCGGCTGGCCGCGAGCTCCCTGCGGCGCGTCGAGCTGCTCGGTGTCGACGACCCGGAGCACAACGTCCAGCGCCGGATGCTGATCCCGAGCTTCACGGTCAAGCGGACGGCCTCGCTCCGGCCACAGATCCAGGAGACCGTGGACCGGCTGCTCGACACGATGGCCGAGCAGGGCCCGCCGGCCGATCTGATCGACTCCTTCGCCCTGCCCGTGCCCTCCATGGTCATCTGCGCGCTGCTCGGGGTGCCCTACGGCGACCACGAGTTCTTCGAGGCGCAGTCGCGCAAGCTGCTCCGCGGCCCGGCGGCAGCGGACGTCGAGGCCGCGCGGGACGCACTCGACGACTACTTCGGCGTGCTGATCGAGAAGAAGCGGGCCGCCCCCGGCGAAGGGCTGCTCGACGAGCTCATCGTCAAGCAGCTGGAGACCGGGGCCGTGGACCGCGACGAGCTGGTGCGGCTGGCCCAGATCCTGCTCGTCGCCGGGCACGAGACGACCGCGAACATGATCTCGCTCGGCACGTTCACGCTGCTCCAGCACCCCGACCAGCTGGCCCGGATGCGTGAATCCGACGGCCTGATGACTTCCGCGGTCGAGGAGCTGCTCCGCTTCCTGTCCATCGCCGACGGAATCTCGCGGGTGGCCGTTCAGGACGTCGAAGTCGGCGGGGTGACCATCCGGGCGGGGGACGGCGTCATCCTGACCACATCGGTGATCAACCGGGACGAGTCCGTGTACCCCTCACCGGACGAGCTGGACCTCGGCCGGAACGCGCGCAATCACGTCGCTTTCGGGTTCGGAATCCATCAGTGCCTGGGACAGAATCTGGCGCGGGCCGAGCTGGAGATCGCGCTGCCCGCGCTGTTCGACCGCCTTCCGGGACTGCGGCTGGCGGTACCCGCCGAAGAAATTCCGTTCAAGCCGGGTGACACCATTCAGGGCCTGCTCGAAATGCCCGTGACATGGTGATCGGAATACGACCGGAAGGCCCTGCTGGGATGAAGATCAATATCGACAGGAACCGGTGCATCGGCGCGGGTCAGTGCGCGCTCACCGCACCGAAGGTGTTCACTCAGGACGACGACGGGTTCAGCGAACTGCTGCCCGGCCACGAGGAGGCCCTCGACGGTGCCACGGTGCGGGAGGCCGTCCGCGTCTGCCCGGTGGAGGCGATCACCATCGAATGACGGCCGGCGGACCGTGCCCGTGCGGCTGGTTCCGTGCGGGCACGGCCGGGCTACGGCCAGAGCAGTTCCCGGGTCCAGGCCGTGTTTTGCCTGCGGTAGCGCAGCCGTACGTGCCGGCGCCCCGCGTCGCCCTGGAAGAACTCGACCTCCTGCGGCTCGACCACGTACCGGGTCCAGCTCGCGACCGCCGTGTCCGGCTCGGCCCGCGCCCGTTCCCAGGCGGCGTCGGCGGTGCGGGTCAGCTCCTCCCGCGAACCCAGTACCTCGCTCTGCGACCCGGTCAGCGCCGACGCCAGCGCCCCGGTCGAGCGGGCGCGCAGGTCGGCCCGGCTCTCGGCGGGAGTGCATGCGGTGACCGGGCCCCGCACCCGTACCTGCCGGCCCTGCACCGGCCAGTAGAAGCTGAGCGCCGCGTACGGCCGGGCGGCGAGCTGGCGGCCCTTCGCGCTGGTGCGGTGGGTGGCGAAGTGCCAGCCGCGCCCGTCCGCGTCGTGCAGCATCAGCGTCCGCACGTCCGGATGCCCCTCGGCGTCCACGGTGGCCAGCGACATGGTGTGCGGCTCCACCTGCCCGGCGGCCACCGCCTCGGCGAACCAGCTGTGAAAGAGGGCGAGCGGGGCAGGTGGCGCGGCGGCCGGATCGAAGCCGGGAAGCTCCACGTCCCAGACACGCTGGGCATGGAGCAGGTCCAGGAAGCTCTGGTGTGCGTCGGTCATGCCCCCCATTGCAGCGTATGGCCGGTACGGGGCCGACGAGACGATCGCTGTAGCGCAGCGGGACACGCAGGGCTACACTGGTGTGCATGAAGACCATCACCCAGCGCGAGTTCCGGAACAACTCCGCCGAAGTCATGAACGCCGTGGAGGCGGGCGAGGTCTTTCACATCACCCGCAACGGCATAGAGGTCGCCGAACTGCGGCCGCTCACCCGGAAACGGCAGCTGAGCTCGGAGGAGCTGGTGGCAAGGCACCGGCGGCTGCCCCGTGTGGACGGCGCGCAGATGCGCCGTGAGGCCGATGCGTTCTTCGGGGCCGAGGACCGGGTCGGGGACGACGACCCGTGGGAGCGCGAGCGTGGCTGAACGGCATGCCGTGGGCGTTCTCGACACCTGCACGTACATCGACCTCGATCTGCTGAGTGCGGAGGACCTGCCCGTCCTCCCGGCGCTCACCGCCGTGACGATGGCCGAGCTCCAGCAAGGTGTGGCAATGGCCCGGGATCCCGGCGCGCGGGTGGCCCGGATGGAGAAACTCGGCGCCGCAGTCGCCGACTTCGAACCGCTTCCCTTCGACGGGGAGGCCGCCGCCCGCTACGGGAGCCTGGTGGCGCTGGTGATCGCCGCCCGGCGCGATCCCCGGCCCCGGCGCATGGACCTGATGATCGCGTCCATCGCCTCGGTCAGGGGGTTGCCGCTCTATACGCGCAACGCGGCCGACTTCAAGGGGCTGGAGGGGGCCCTCACCGTCGTCCCGGTGTGATCGGCGGCCACGGAGCCCCGCCCCCTCACCCCCGCCCCAGCACCACCGTCCCCGACGAGCAGAACCAGCCGCCCGTCCCCGACGCCACCGCCAGCTCCGGAAGCCTGCCGCCCGCCCTGCGCACCTGGCCTTCGCCCGCCTCGCCGCGCAGTTGGCGCACCGCCTCCACCAGCAGGAACAGCCCGCGCATCCCGGGGTGGCAGGCGGACAGGCCGCCGCCGTCGGTGTTCACCGGCAGCTCGCCGGTGAGCCCGGTCCGGCCCTTCTCCACGAACGCGCCGCCCTCGCCCTTCGCGCAGAAACCCAGGTCCTCCAGCGTCACCAGCGTCATGTAGGTGAACGCGTCGTAGATCTCGGCGAGGTCGATGTCCGCGGGCCGCACCCCGGCCCGTTCGAACGCCAGGCGTCCCGAGACCGCCGCGGGGGAGACCGTGAAGTCGTCCCACTCGGACATGGCGGAGTGCGAGACGTGCTCACCCGTGCCGAGGATCCACACCGGCGCCTTCGCCGTGTCCGGCACGTACTCCTCGGCGGCCAGCAGCACCGCGCAGCCGCCGTCGCTGCGGATGCAGCAGTGCAGTTTGGTGAACGGGTCCGCGATCATCGGCCCCGACAGCACGTCGTCCACCGTGACCGGGTCCCGGAACATCGCGTCCGGGTTGGCCGCCGCGTTCGCCCGCGCCTGCACCGCGACCTCGGCGAGCTGCTCCAGGGTCGTCCCGTACTCGTGCATGTGACGGCGGGCGGCCATCGCGTACTTGGCGATCAGCGAGTGCCCGTACGGCACCTCGAACTGGAGCGGGCCGCGCGCGCCGAAGGAGAGGTTGGAGGTCCGCCGGCCCGCCTTGATGTCGGCGCGCGCCGTCGACCCGTAGACCAGCAGTACGGCGTTGGCGTGCCCCGCCGCGATGGCGTCCGCCGCATGGGCCGCCATCACCTCCCAGGTCGAGCCGCCGACCGCGGTGGAGTCCACCCACGTGGGTTTCAGGCCCAGGTACTCGGCGACCTCGACCGGGGCGAGCGTGCCGAGTCCGGCGGAGGCGAAACCGTCGACGACGGACCGGTCCAGCCCCGAATCGGCCAGCGCCCGGCGGGCGGCCTGGGCGTGCAGGGCGTACGGCGTGGCCGTCTCGACGCGCCCGCAGTCGGCGAGGGATATGCCGACGACAGCGACCTTGCGGTGGGAAGAAGGCATGAATCTGACGGTACATCAGATCGACGCATGGGGGCACCGCCCGGCGGGGCGGGGATCTTCCGGCCCCTCCCGTGCGCGGCTCTGGGCATCTCGCGGATTCGCCCCTAGCATGACGCACCGTCAGATCGGGGGCTTCCGGCCCCTGAGGGGAAGGAGCCCGACGATGGATGCCGCCTTCACCGCGGAACAGGACGAGATCCGCCGCACCTTGCGCGAACTGCTGGCCGAACACTGCGCACCCGACGACATCAGGAGCGCGGTGCGGACCGCCGACGGGTACGACGCGGACCTGTGGCGACGGCTCGCCCAGGACCTCGGACTGCCCGGACTCGCCCTCCCGCAGGAGTACGGAGGTGTCGGCTGCGGCCTCACCGAGCTCGCCGTCGCCTGCGAGGAGACCGGCCGCGCCCTGCTGCCCTCGCCCCTGATCGCCACCGCCGCACTCGCCGCGCCCCTGATCGCCGCACTCGGCACCGACGCCCAGCGCACCGCGCTGCTGCCGCGCATCGCGGCGGGCGGGCTGAC
>NZ_JBEXPH010000199.1:0-14399 GCF_040611955.1 Streptomyces sp. NPDC006510
GCCGGGGCCGGGACGGGAGCCGTTGCCCGCACCCGGCGCGCCGCCACCGGCGAGCAGACCGCCGGGGGCGCCGGACGGCTGTCCGGGTGCCTGCTTGGGAACCGGCTGCTTGCCGCCGTGCGCGACATCGACGGGCAGCATGACCAGCGCGGTCGTGCCGCCGGAGTCGGAGGGCCGCAGCTGGATGCGGATGCCGTGACGCAGGGACAGCCGGCCGACCACGAACAGACCCATGCGGCGGGAGACCGAGACGTCCACGGTGGGCGGCGAGGCGAGCCGCTCGTTGATCGCGGCGAGGTCCTCGGGGGAGAGGCCGATGCCGGTGTCGTGGATCTCGACCAGCACCCGTCCGTCGGGCAGCGCGTGACCGGTGACCCGGACCTTCGTCTGCGGCGAGGAGAACGACGTGGCGTTCTCCAGCAGCTCGGCGAGCAGGTGCACGAGGTCGTTGACCACGCGGCCCGCGACCTCGGTGGCGGGCACCGCGGCCAGTTCGATGCGCTCGTACTGCTCCACCTCGGAGGCGGCGGCACGGAGCACGTCGACCAGCGGGACGGGACGGGTCCACCGGCGGCCCGGCTCCTCGCCCGCGAGGACGAGGAGGTTCTCGCCGTTACGGCGCATACGGGTCGCGAGGTGGTCGAGCTTGAAGAGCGAGGAGAGCTGGTCCGGGTCGGCCTCGCGCGACTCCAGTTCGGAGATGAGCGAGAGCTGACGCTGGATGAGGCCCTGGCTGCGGCGCGAGAGGTTGGTGAACATCGCGTTGACGTTGCCCCGGAGCAGGGCCTGCTCGGCGGCGAGACGGACGGCCTCGCGGTGCACGTCGTCGAAGGCCGCGGCCACCTTGCCGATCTCGTCCCGGGAGTGCACACCGACCGACTCGACCGAGGTGTCCACGTCCTGCGGGTCGGCCTCGGAGAGCTGCTTGACGAGCTCGGGCAGCCGGTCCTGGGCCACGCGCGTGGCCGTGTCCTGCAGCCGCCGCAGCGAACGGATCATCGACCGGGCGACGACAAAGGCACCGACCAGCGAGACGCCGAGCACCAGCAGGATGAGCGCACCGCTGATGATCGCTTCGCGCTTCGACTCGTCGCGGAGCTCGCGGGCCTTGCCCTCCATGTCGCTGAGGAGGGTCTCCTCGATGGTCTTCATCGCCTGGATCTTGGTGGAGCTCTGGTCGTACCAGTCCAGGTAGGAACGGCGCGCGGTGCCGGTCATGCCCGAGGGGCTGTCCAGCACCTTCTTCGCGTAGGTGTTGGCGGCCTTGATCTCCGGGTTGCCCTCGTCGAGCGTGGCGGTCAGCTCGTCGGCGTTGTTGCCGG
Source organism: Streptomyces sp. NPDC006510 (assembly GCF_040611955.1). Classification (NCBI taxonomy): domain Bacteria; kingdom Bacillati; phylum Actinomycetota; class Actinomycetes; order Kitasatosporales; family Streptomycetaceae; genus Streptomyces; species Streptomyces sp. NPDC006510. The sequence goes on from NZ_JBEXPH010000199.1 coordinate 1,323, forward strand.
TGGCCGTGTACACGGCCTTGAAGGAGCGGAGGGCCGAGCCCTCCTTGCGCAGCGCGGCGCGGCCGAACTGCTTGTCGTTCTCGTCGAGGTGCGGCTGCTTGTCGTTGCCGCCGGGCAGGGCCGCGGCGATGATCGCGCGCTGGACCGAGGCGTACTCCTTGGCGGAGGAGAAGGCCGCCAGCGCCCGGGTCCGCTTGATCATCTCGGAGTTGCTGGTCGCCTGTGCCATGTCCTGCGAGAGGCTCAGCAGCGAGGTGATCAGCTGGCTGTACTGGTCGACGGTCTGGAGACTCGGGGTGTCCTTGGCGTACGCCGTCTTGCGGATGTCGCGGATCTCGGCCAGCTGGCTCGCGATCTGGGTGACGCTGGAGTAGATGCCCTCCAGGGCCTCGTCGCCGGAGGGGTCGCCGATCGAGGTCGTCGCGTCGAGGAAGGCCGTCTTCGCCCGGTCGGTCTTCTTGCGGGGCTCGGTGACCTTGAAGTCGTCGGGCTTCACCCCGTTGGCCAGCGGACCGGCCGAGCGGTCGCGCTCCTCCTGGAGCGCCTGGGCGAGCGACGTCGCCTGCTTGGTCATCTTGGTCAGCAGCTGCATGTGATCCAGCTGCTGGATGTCGTTCATGGACTCGTTGATCCGCAGTCCACCCAGGGTGGTGGCGGCGACCACGGGAAGGGCGAGCAGGGAGACCAGACGCGTACTGATGCGCCAGTTGCGAAGAGCGACTCGCGAGCCGGTGCTGACGGGGCCCCGGGACTTCGGCGACGAGATCGGATCGGTGCCGCCGTTCGCCGTGGCACCGGGGCGCTGAGTGCGGTCGCCGCTGTCACCGGCCGCGGCAGGCCCGGGGTTCTGGGCGTGCTGGGCCGAGGAACCGCGGTCGGTCCCGCCGTGCGGCTCCTGCTCCGCCGCAGCGCTGCCATCCCTCTTGAAACGTCCCTGCACTAGCGTCGCAACCTCTGGACCAGGCGTCCTGCCGCGCGAAGCGATAGGACGGTGTCGGCGTCGTGGGGCGTTGTACCCGCCCCATGGTGGTCGTGAGTGACCGGCGTCCTTCCCCTTTCCGCCGCCACTCGGCGCTCCGTTGCGCCCCCTGCGCGCCGGCTTGAAAACCCGCGGCGGTGCGTGGAATTCCAGCACAGTGCCGGATCTCCAACAAGGGCCCCGTGCCGGGCTGTGACCTGGGTGACGCGTTGTGATGACTGAGTAACAAGCCGTGGAGCGTGATCATGGATAAACCGGATGATTACGGGTGAACCGGCGAAGCGTGAAGGGTGTCCCAGTCGACATGATCAGGAGCGGAATGGTTGATTCAGTGACGTAATGTCCGTTTCTGTCAACGTGATCGACCGCCTGAAATGGGGGAATTGTCGGCGCGGTCGTGAGCAAACTCACATGATGATCGTCGTCTCTTCCGGGCTTCCGGAGGGAATTGGATGTTTAGCCTGACGCTTTACAGGGATGGCAAATCCGACAACCGGCGCCCCTCCGGGCGGCGCCCCGCAACCGACAGGGTCCGAACGGCAGATGAAGACGACGATGATGTTCCGCAACATTGCCAACCCCCGGCGCACCACGCTGGCGCACCTCAATGACGCCGACGGACCGCGGACGCCGGAGCAGCCGGAGCACGCCGTGGACCTGCCCACCCAGACGGCCAACCCCCGGCGCACCATCCTCATGGAAGCCCCGGTCGCCGCCGCCGTGGCGGAGTGACGCGGGCGCCGTCCCCCTCAGAGGCTGTCGAGGCCGTCCCCGCCACGCCCTGCCCCGCCGGGCCGCCCCACAATTGGGGCAATCCCCGACGGGCGACGCGTTAGCCTGGAGTGTCAGTCTTCAGCCAGCAAGTGAGGGGCGACAGCATCCCGTGCGCATCGCCAGGTTCTCCATCGACGGCAATGTCGCCTTCGGCGCCGTCGAGGGCGAGGGGCCCGATGGTCTCGTCCTCGACATCATCAAGGGCATCCCGTACGCCGAGTTCGAGCTCTCCGGCACCAAGGTCCCGCTGAGCAAGGTCCGCCTCCTGCCGCCCGTGCTCCCCAACAAAATCGTGGCCATCGGCCGCAACTACGCGGAGCACGCCAAGGAGCTGGGCAACGAGGTACCGGACGTCCCCGTTGCCTTCTTCAAGCCCACCACCTCGGTGATCGGCTCCGGCGACGCCATCGAGTACCCCTCCTTCTCCAACGAACTCCACCACGAGGCCGAACTGGCCGTGGTCATCGGCCGCATGTGCCGGGAAGTGCCGCGCGAGCGCGTGAAGGACGTCATCTTCGGCTACACCTGCGCCAATGACGTCACCGCCCGCGACGCCCAGAAGCGCGAGAAGCAGTGGGCCCGGGCCAAGGGCTTCGACACCTCATGCCCGCTCGGCCCCTGGGTGGAGACCGACCTCGATCCCCATGACCTGACCATCCAGGCCACGGTCAACGGCGAGCAACGCCAACTGGGCCGTACGAGCGACATGATCCGCTCGATCGAGGATCTGGTCGTCCACATCACGGAAGCCATGACGCTGCTCCCGGGCGATGTGATCCTCACCGGCACTCCCGCAGGGGTCGGACCCCTCCATGTCGGCGACGAGGTCGCCGTCACCATCGAAGGCATCGGCACTCTCACCAACAAGGTGATCAAGCGTGGTTAACGCACCAGTCCGTGTACGTTTCTGTCCCTCGCCGACCGGCAACCCCCATGTGGGCCTGGTCCGCACCGCCCTGTTCAACTGGGCCTTCGCCCGGCACCACGGCGGCACCCTGGTCTTCCGCATCGAGGACACGGACGCCGCCCGTGACTCCGAGGACTCCTACAACCAGCTCCTGGAGTCCATGCGCTGGCTCGGCTTCGACTGGGACGAGGGCCCCGAGGTCGGCGGCCCGCACGCCCCGTACCGCCAGTCGCAGCGCATGGACATCTACAAGGACGTCGCCGACAGGCTTCTCGCCGGCGGGTACGCGTACCACTGCTACTGCACCACCGAGGAGCTCGACACCCGCCGCGACGCCGCCCGCGCCGCCGGCAAGCCGTCCGGCTACGACGGCCACTGCCGCGACCTGGGCGCCGAGCAGATCGCCGCGTACGAGGCCGAGGGCCGGACGGCCATCGTCCGCTTCCGGATGCCCGACGAGGCGCTCACCTTCACCGACCTGGTCCGCGGCGAGCTGACCTTCCAGCCGGAGAACGTGCCGGACTACGGCATCGTCCGCGCCAACGGTGCCCCGCTCTACACGCTGGTCAACCCGGTCGACGACGCGCTGATGGAGATCACCCACGTCCTGCGCGGCGAGGACCTGCTCTCCTCCACCCCGCGTCAGCTCGCCCTCTACAAGGCGCTCATCGAGCTCGGCATCGCCAAGGACACCCCGGCCTTCGGCCACCTGCCGTACGTCATGGGCGAGGGCAACAAGAAGCTCTCCAAGCGCGACCCGCAGGCCTCGCTCAACCTCTACCGCGAGCGCGGCTTCCTGCCCGAGGGGCTGCTCAACTACCTCTCCCTGCTGGGCTGGTCGATCGCCGAGGACCGCGACATCTTCTCCATCGAGGAGATGGTGGCCGCGTTCGACATCAAGGATGTCAACGCCAACCCGGCGCGCTTCGACCTGAAGAAGTGCGAGCACATCAACGCCGAGCACATCCGCAAGATGGACGTGAAGGCGTTCACCGAGGCCTGCGGCCCCTGGCTGAAGGCCCCGTTCGCCCCGTGGGCCCCGGAGGCCTTCGACGCGGACCAGTTCGCGGCGATCGCCCCGCACGCCCAGACCCGCGTCACGGTCCTGTCCGACATCACGGCCAACGTCGACTTCCTCTTCCTCGACGAGCCGGCGACGGACGAGGCGTCCTGGACCAAGGCGATGAAGGAGGGTTCCGACGCCCTGCTCGTCACGGCCCGCGCCAAGCTGGCCGGCGCCGAGTGGAACGCGGACGCCCTGAAGAACGCGATCCTCACCGCGGGTGAGGAGCACGGCCTGAAGCTCGGCAAGGCCCAGGCCCCGGTCCGCGTCGCGGTCACCGGCCGCACGATCGGCCTGCCGCTCTTCGAGTCCCTGGAGATCCTGGGCCGCGAGAAGACGATCGCCCGCATCGACGCGGCCCTGGCGAAGCTGGCAGCCGCGTAACGCCCGGCCCACGCCCGAGGGGGCGGCCACCGGTTCACTCCCGGGCCGCCCCCTTTGCCGTTTCCCGGCCACTGGGCGCGATGGCATGCGAAACCCCGCGCACCCGTGGCGCCGGAACCTACGCTGGGCCCATGACGATCCGCGCGGTCCTCTGGGACATCGACGACACGATCTTCGACTACACGGGCGCCGACCGCGTCGGCATGCGCAGGCATCTCGAACAGGAGGGCCTGCCCGACGGATACGGAACCGTCGAGCAGGCCCTCGTCGCGTGGCGGGCGATCACCGATGCGCACTGGGCGCGGTTCGCCGCCGGGGAGACGGACTTCCACGGGCAGCGCCGGGACCGGGTCAGGGAGTTCGTCTCGCGGGCGCTGGACGACGAGGAGGCCGACAGCTGGTTCGGCCGGCACGCGGCCCACTACGAGGCCGCCTGGGCGCTCTTCCCCGATGTGCTGCCGGTGCTGGATCTGCTGGCGGACGGGTTCCGGCACGCGGTCCTGTCGAACTCCAGCATCCACAACCAGGACCGCAAGCTGCGCACGCTCGGTGTGCGGGACCGCTTCGAGGCCGTGGTGTGCGCCGTGGAGCTGGGTGTCTCCAAGCCCGAGGCCGGTGCCTTCCACGCCGCCTGTGACGCGCTGGCGCTGGAGCCGCGGGAGGTCGCGTACGTGGGGGACGAGCCGGACATAGACGCCGGTGGGGCGGTCGCCGCCGGGTTGACGGGGATCTGGCTGGACCGCGGCGGGCGCGGCGGACGGCCCGAGCTCGTCCGCATCAGCGGGCTCGATCAGCTGCCCGGACTGCTGGCTGGCAATACCCGTTTTGGAGCGCCGGACACCTTCGGGTAATGTTCTTCCTGCGCCGCCCGAGCGGAACGAAAGATCCGAACAGGAAGCGCGAGCCGAACAAAAACCCCCACAGGGGTTGAGTTTTGGTGGGCTATGGTGTAATTGGCAACACTACGGTTTCTGGTACCGTCATTCTAGGTTCGAGTCCTGGTAGCCCAGCGCAGAAATGCAACAAGCAGTATCAAGCCCCCGTTGTGTAGCGGCCTAGCACGCTGCCCTCTCACGGCAGTAGCGCCGGTTCGAATCCGGTCGGGGGTACAGATCCTTCCCGCGAGATCATCTGGGTCGCACCCACGCTCTCGATGCAGGATCGCTAGGGCCCCCGTTGTGTAGCGGCCTAGCACGCTGCCCTCTCACGGCAGTAGCGCCGGTTCGAATCCGGTCGGGGGTACTTGTAACACCATGGGCTATGGTGTAATTGGCAACACTACGGTTTCTGGTACCGTCATTCTAGGTTCGAGTCCTGGTAGCCCAGCGCAGAAATGCAACAAGCAGTATCAAGCCCCCGTTGTGTAGCGGCCTAGCACGCTGCCCTCTCACGGCAGTAGCGCCGGTTCGAATCCGGTCGGGGGTACAACAGCAGGACAGATAAAGGCCCTTCACCCCCGGTGAAGGGCCTTTCTGCTGGCCCGCGAGGTTCGTTCGGGCCGCGGGCCCGTTCAGAGACCGTAACGCCGGGCCGACTCCTCCTCCTGGGCCATCCGGCGCAGGGACATCAGCAGTGGCTCGTAGAGCACGGCCGACGCGACCGCCATCTCCACCTGCTCCGACTCCGTGGGGTGTGTCTCCATCATGTCCAGCTCCTGGACGGCGACTTGATGCATCAGGCGGGCCTGCGGGCCGGCCTGGGCGACCGGCGTGCTGCCGCTGGAGGCGCGCGGCCGTCGGGGAGCCGACCGTTTCGCGCACCGCTCGTCCGCGAAGTGAGCTGCTGGAAGTGAGCTACTGGTAGGGGGCCGCCACGACGCTGGGGCGACCGGGGGTGTGCCGGGTACGTCAGCCGGTGCGGCGCAGGGCCTCGCTGAGCCTCGCCGCCGAGTCGATGACCGCCTGGGCGTGCATCCGGCCGGGGTGCCTGGTCAGCCGCTCGATCGGTCCGGAGACCGAGACGGCGGCGACCACCCGGTTCGAGGGGCCGCGCACCGGTGCCGAGACCGAGGCCACACCCGGCTCGCGCTCGCCGATCGACTGGGCCCAGCCCCTGCGCCGTACGCCCGAGAGCGCGGTCGCCGTGAAGCGGGCGCCCTGGAGGCCGCGGTGCAGGCGCTCCGGCTCCTCCCAGGCCATCAGGATCTGGGCCGACGAACCGGCCTTCATGGTCAGCGTGGAGCCGACCGGCACGGTGTCCCGCAGGCCGGAGAGCCGCTCCGCCGCCGCCACGCAGATCCGCATGTCGCCCTGCCTGCGGTAGAGCTGCGCGCTCTCACCGGTGATGTCCCGGAGGTGGGTGAGCACCGGTCCCGCCGTGGCCAGCAGGCGGTCCTCGCCCGCCGCCGCGGCGAGCTCCGCCAGCCTGGGGCCGAGAATGAAACGGCCCTGCATGTCCCTCGCCACCATGCGGTGGTGTTCCAGTGCCACGGCCAGTCGATGGGCCGTGGGTCGTGCGAGCCCGGTCGCCGCGACCAGCCCGGCGAGGGTGGCCGGACCGGACTCCAGGGCGCTCAATACCAGAGCCGCCTTGTCGAGAACGCCGACGCCGCTAGAGTTGTCCATACGACGATACTCCCGTCTCACTCTGTGAAACGCAAGTTCAATATTCGGCGGAAGTTGCGAACCTGTAGGGGCGGCCACACAACGGCCCGTAGCCACCGCCCCGCACGGGGGTCCGGACGGCGGCGCACCGAATCTCTAGTTGGGCCGGCGAAGACGCCGGCCGGAGGGAAAGCGATGGGTAGGACACTCGCGGAGAAGGTCTGGGACGACCATGTCGTCCGGCGCGCCGAAGGTGAGCCCGACCTCCTCTTCATCGATCTGCACCTGCTGCACGAGGTGACCAGCCCCCAGGCCTTCGACGGCCTCCGGCAGGCCGGACGCCGGGTGCGGCGTCTCGACCTCACCATCGCCACCGAGGATCACAACACCCCGACCCTCGACATCGACAAGCCGATCGCCGACCCGGTCTCCCGCGCCCAGTTGGAGACCCTGCGCAAGAACTGCGCTGAGTTCGGCGTACGGCTGCACCCCCTGGGCGACGTCGAGCAGGGCGTCGTGCACGTGGTCGGCCCGCAGCTGGGGCTGACCCAGCCCGGCACCACCGTGGTCTGCGGCGACTCCCACACGTCCACGCACGGCGCCTTCGGCGCGCTGGCGTTCGGCATCGGCACCAGCCAGGTCGAGCACGTCCTGGCCACCCAGACGCTGCCGATGGCCCGCCCGAGGACCATGGCGATCACCATCGACGGCGAACTGCCCGACGGTGTCACGGCCAAGGACCTGATCCTCGCGATCATCGCCCGGATCGGCACCGGCGGCGGCCAGGGCTACATCCTGGAATACCGCGGCTCGGCCATCGAGAAGCTCTCGATGGAAGCCCGGATGACCATCTGCAACATGTCGATCGAGGCCGGTGCGCGGGCAGGCATGATCGCCCCGGACGAGACCACCTTCGACTACCTGAAGGGCCGCGACCACGCCCCGCAGGGCGAGGACTGGGACGCCGCCGTCGCGTACTGGAAGACGCTGCGCACCGACGACGACGCGGTCTTCGACGCCGAGGTCGTCATCGACGCGGCCGAACTGGCCCCGTTCGTCACCTGGGGCACCAACCCCGGCCAGGGCGCCCCCCTGTCGGCCAACGTCCCCGACCCTGCTTCGTACGAGGACGCCTCGGAGCGCAACGCCGCCGAAAAGGCCCTGGAATACATGGGGTTGACCGCCGGCCAGCCGCTGCGCGAGATCAACGTGGACACCGTCTTCGTAGGCTCCTGCACCAACGGCCGGATCGAGGACCTGCGCAACGCGGCCGCGATCCTGGACGGCCGCAAAGTCGCCGACGGCGTACGGATGCTGGTCGTCCCGGGCTCCGTCCGGGTCGCCCTGCAGGCCGTCGAGGAGGGCCTGGACAAGGTCTTCACCGCCGCGGGCGCCGAATGGCGGCACGCGGGCTGCTCGATGTGTCTCGGCATGAACCCCGACCAGCTGGCCCCCGGCGAGCGCTCCGCCTCCACCTCCAACCGCAACTTCGAGGGCCGGCAGGGCAAGGGCGGCCGTACGCACCTGGTCTCCCCGCAGGTCGCCGCCGCCACCGCCGTGCTGGGCCACCTGGCCTCGCCCGCCGACCTGTCCGACGCCCGTACGCCCGCCGGAGTCTGAGAATCATGGAAGCTTTCACCGCACACACCGGCCGGGCCGTCCCGCTGCGCCGCAGCAACGTCGACACCGACCAGATCATCCCCGCCCACTGGCTGAAGAAGGTCACCCGGGACGGCTTCGAGGACGGACTCTTCGAGGCCTGGCGCAAGGACGAGAACTTCGTCCTCAACCGCCCGGAGCGCAAGGGCGCCACGGTCCTGGTGGCCGGCCCCGACTTCGGCACCGGATCGTCCCGCGAACACGCCGTGTGGGCGCTGCAGAACTACGGTTTCAAGACCGTCATCTCCTCCCGGTTCGCCGACATCTTCCGCGGCAACTCGTTGAAGAACGGGCTGTTGACCGTGGTGCTCGACCAGAAGGTCGTCGACGCGCTCTGGGAGCTGACCGAGGCCGACCCCACGGCCGAGATCACCGTCGACCTGGAGGCCCGCCAGGTCCGTGCCGAGGGCATCACCGCCGACTTCGAGCTCGACGAGAACGCCCGTTGGCGACTGCTCAACGGGCTGGACGACATCAGTCTCACCCTTCAGAACGAAGCGGACATCGCGACTTATGAGGTGGCAAGGCCGACCTTCAAGCCGCGTACAATTAACGCCTGAGCAGCGCGTTTCCAGGACTGCGCCCCTTGCCATCTGGTAGGGGGCGCAGTCGCTTGTTGAGACCCCGTCGGGCGACAACTCGCCCCAGATGGCACAATCGGTGCATGGAACGCGACAGCCAACTCAAGCTTTACGGCCAAGTCGCCGACCGATTGAAGGAAGCGCACACAAGAGTGCGCTCACTGCAAGTCCCGGAGGGCGTAAGGATGGCGCTGTCCCGGAAGCTGTTGGTCATCACGGCCGCGGCTAAGCACGATCTCCCGGATGCGGCAAGGCGTCTGGACCGGTTGATGAAGGACCTCGATGAGGGCCGATTCCCCGAAGGTGACTGACTCTGCGGAACTGTGCAGCGGTCGACTTCGTTGCGGCACTAGGGTGATTAGCCCGTTTCGTGTTTGATTTGCGGTATATATCTGCCTAACGTGCGAAAACGCTTGAACACTTTCGTTCTGGCAATGTCTCCGAAGGGGAAGACGTGAACAAGGCGCAGCTCGTAGAAGCGATTGCCGACAAGGTCGGAGGCCGTCAGCAGGCCGCCGACGCCGTCGACGCGGTACTCGACGCGATTGTCCGTGCGGTTGTCGCGGGGGACCGTGTTTCGGTCACCGGCTTCGGCTCGTTCGAGAAGGTCGACCGCCCCGCCCGTTACGCCCGCAACCCGCAGACGGGTGAGCGCGTGCGGGTCAAGAAGACCTCGGTGCCCCGCTTCCGCGCGGGACAGGGCTTCAAGGACCTGGTGAGCGGCTCGAAGAAGCTCCCCAAGGGCGGCGAAGTGGCCGTGAAGAAGGCGCCCAAGGGCAGCTTGTCGGGCGGTCCTTCCACCCGTGCGACGACCAAGGCCGCGGCCAAGAAGGCCGCCGCCAAGAAGGCCGTGGCGAAGAAGGTCACCGCCAAGAAGACCACGGCCGCGGCGAAGACCGCGGCGGCCAAGAAGACCGCCGCGAAGAAGACCACCGCGGCGGCCAAGAAGACCACCGCCAAGAAGACCACCGCCGCGGCGGCGAAGAAGACGACGGCCGCCAAGAAGGCCGCCGTCGGCAAGACCGCGCCCGCCAAGAAGGCCGTGGCGAAGAAGGCGCCCGCGAAGAAGACCACCGCGCGCAAGACCACGGCGAAGAAGGCCACTGCACGGAAGAAGTGAGACCGAGCAGCGCAGGGCTACTCACACGCGCCGGGCCGGGCTCCCCTCGGGGAGCCCGGCCCGCGGGCTGTTGTGGGCGCTCCGCGCGGCGGCCGTTCGGAAACGTCTGCCGCGCCCGTTCAGAACGTCTGGAGGGTCACCAGGGTGATCCGCAGCTGTGCACCCTCGCCGCTGCCCTCGATCCGTACTCGTTGCCCCGGACGCAGCAGCCGCAGACCGCCCGCGTCGAAGGCCCGGGCGTCGAACTCCACCGGGGTGCCGTCGTCGAGCAGCACACTGCCGGTGCGGGTCTCGGGGTCGAAGGTGTACGAGGTCGCCTGCATGGACGGCAGCCTATCGGTCCCGTGCGGGGGCCGATGAGGGCTGGAGCCTGCCCGGCGGCTCGGGGCCGGACGGGTCCTGGGCGTCGAGGGTCCGCCCGGAGGCTTCGGTGGCCCCCGGGGAGGTTCCCGTGGCCCAGTGTCCCGCCGTGTGCGCGCCGACGCCCAGCGTCAGCGCCGCCCGCAGATCGTCGCCGGTGTCCACGTCCTGGCGGACCGAATCGATGCCGGTCAGTTCGATTTCCACCGCGCCGGAGTCCAGATGCCGGGCCCGGGAAGGGCCGCCGAAAGCCGGGCGCAATTCCACTCCCGGTGCGGCCGACAGAAATGTCGTACCGATTCCTGCCGCATCGGTAACAAATGCGCGGGGGAATTCGGCGGCATATTCGAGCACCCGGGCCAGTTCTCCGGGGCGGAGCGCGGGAAGATCCGCGTTGAGCGCGGCGACCGCGGCCCGGGGCCGCCCGGCCCGTACCGCCCGCTCGCCGTGTGCCAGCGCGGCGTTGAGCCCGCGGTCGGGTTCGTCGGGGACGACGCGCGCCCCGATGGCCGCGAGGGCCGCCCCGGCCTCCGGGTCGTCCGTGACGACCACCACATCCAGTACCGCCGGGCAGGACAGGGCGGCGGCCACGGTGTCCCGGGCGAAGGCGAGGGCGAGCCGGGGGCGCAGTTCGGCCCCCGTGGCGGGCGTCAGCCTGCTCTTGGCCAGCGCCAGGGGCTTCAACGGGACGACCAGGGACCAAGGACCGGTCGGGTCGGTGTTCGTGGCGATCTCCACTTCGGTGCGCATCGCCGCTTATTCTCGCCTGCCGGTGCGAGAACCTGGAGGGTCGGTCCCGAAAGCGGGGCGTACGGTGTTCTCGACAGAGCAGGGGCCTGGGGCGAGACTTGACCGTCGGTAGCCAGGCAGAGTTCAGGTCCTTAGAGGAAGGTGTCCGAGTGTCCCGCCGCAGAATCGGCTTCTGGTACCGCCTGGCGGCGGTCATCGCAAAACCGCCACTGGTGGTTCTGTTCAAGCGTGACTGGCGGGGGATGGAACACATTCCGGCCGACGGTGGATTTATCACCGCGGTCAATCACAACTCCTATCTGGACCCGCTTTCCTATGGTCATTTCCAGTACAACACCGGACGGGTGCCGCGGCTGCTCGCCAAGGCGGGCCTGTTCAAGACCCCCTTTGTCGGAATGATGCTGCGCGGTACCGGACAGATCCCGGTGTACCGCGAGACGACCAACGCGCTGGATGCCTTCCGGGCGGCCGTCGACGCCATCGAGCGCGGCGAATGCGTCGCCTTCTACCCGGAGGGCACGCTCACCCGCGACCCCGACATGTGGCCGATGGCCGGCAAGACCGGTGCCGCCCGCGTCGCGTTGATGACCAGGGCCCCGGTCATCCCCGTCGCGCAGTGGGGCGCCAACTTCGCGATGCCGCCCTACGCCAAGGAGAACAAGCTCCGGCTGTTCCCCCGCAAGACCCTTCAGGTGCAGGCCGGACCGCCGGTGGACCTTTCCCGGTTCTACGACAAGGAGCCGACGCCCGATGTGCTGCGCGAGGCGACCGAGGCCATCATGGCCGCGGTGACCGCGCAACTGGAGATCGTGCGGGGCGAGCAGGCCCCCGCACAGCCCTACGACCACCGCAAGGCCCGTGCGGAGCAGCGGCGCAAGGCCGAAGGAAAGGGACCCAAGTGACGCACCCCGCAAAGGCGGCCGTCTTCGGAACGGGCTCATGGGGTACGGCCTTCGGCATGGTCCTCGCCGACGCCGGCTGCGAGGTCACCCTCTGGGGCCGTCGCGCCGAGGTCGCCGAGGCCGTCAACGCGACCCGTACCAACCCGTACTACCTGCCGGGAATCGAGCTCCCCGCATCGGTCCGGGCCACCACCGACGCCGCCGAGGCGCTGCACGGCGCCGACTTCGCGGTACTCGTGGTGCCTTCGCAGACACTGCGCGCCAACCTCGCCGAATGGACCCCGCACCTCGGTTCCGACACCGTTCTCGTCTCGATGATGAAGGGCGTCGAACTCGGCACCGCGAAGCGGATGAGCGAGGTCATCGAGGACGTCACCAAGGTCTCCGCGGACCGGGTCGCCGTCATCACCGGCCCCAACCTGGCCAAGGAGATCGCCGAACGCCGGCCCGCGGCGGCCGTCGTCGCCTGCCAGGACGAGTCCGTGGCCCAGCGCCTCCAGGCCGCCTGCCACACCTCGTACTTCCGCCCGTACACCAACACCGATGTGGTCGGCTGCGAGCTCGGCGGCGCGGTCAAGAACGTCATCGGCCTGGCGGTCGGCATCGCCGACGGTATGGGCCTCGGCGACAACGCCAAGGGTTCGCTCATCACCCGGGGCCTTGCCGAGACGACCCGCCTCGGCCTGGCCATGGGCGCCGATCCGCTGACCTTCTCCGGACTCGCGGGCCTGGGCGACCTGGTGGCGACCTGCTCCTCGCCGCTCTCGCGCAACCACACCTTCGGCACCAACCTCGGCCGCGGCATGACGCTCCAGGAGACCATCGCCGTCACCAAGCAGACCGCCGAGGGAGTCAAGTCCTGTGAATCGGTGCTCGATCTGGCGCGCAGGCACGGCGTCGACATGCCCATCACCGAGACGGTCGTCGGCATCGTCCACGAGGGCAAGCCGCCGATGGTCGCGCTGGGCGAGCTGATGTCGCGCAGCGCGAAGCCCGAGCGGCGCTGAAGGCGGCCGGGGCCGCCGGAGCGGTGAACGGGAACGTTCACCGCTCCG
>NZ_JBEXPH010000200.1:0-14088 GCF_040611955.1 Streptomyces sp. NPDC006510
CCGCCGCTACATCATCTGGCGAAACCGCCATGCCGACGACCAGCACCTACAAGCCGTCGTCGACAAGGCAAACGTTGCCTGATGCGGCACTAGAAGGTGCGCCCTGACCTGGGAAAATAGAAGTCCCTGGAATGCTCTCCTGGGACCCGGATCGACGATGCGGCCCGGCCGCTACTCGTCGGAACGGCCGATCCACCGCCACTCGCAACCTGCTGAGGCACGTACGCCCACGCCCACGGTCACCAGCCCGAGTTGCGCCGGGGAAGGCGACCGACCGGGATGGCCCGGCAGAATCAATCAGCCGGTACGCTGTAGGCGCTCCGGCACAGGTGGGCGGAGCAGGGGTGGGTTGCCCGAGCGGCCTAAGGGAACGGTCTTGAAAACCGTCGTGGCAGCGATGTCACCGTGGGTTCAAATCCCACACCCACCGCAGCAGGTCGGCGTCCGCGCCGATCACAAGGGGTGCCCCGGCCGGGGCACCCCTTCGTCGTGTGGCTCTGTCTCACCGAGTGGGAGGGTCGTACGGGCGCGTCGGGGTGGGACTACTCCGTGCCGTATCAGGAGGATCTCGTCGAGGCGTTCGAGGGGCTGCGGCGGAAGGTCTTTGAGGAGCGGGGCTACTACTGGGGGCCGGGTGGCGACTGGCGTCCGGAGGAGGAGCGGTTGCCATGGCCCGGGACCGAGGGGGAGTTGTGGGAGCACGAACTCGTCCAGCACGACGGGACGCATTCGATCCTCGACATCTTCCGGATCATCGGTCCTGACGAGGAGCCGGACTACGGAACGATGAAGCAGGTGACCGAGGACGAGGCCCTTCGCGTCCTGGGCACGCGGAAGCTCACCCGGGCACACGTGCCGCGGTTCGAGGAGTTTCATCACTGGCGTTGGTACGGCCGGTGTGCCGTGCTCCATGACGACCTGGGGGAGCCCCGGGAGATCTACTTCTGGGGCTACTCCGGCGACTGAGGCGACCCGGTGGACCGGGCGCGGTCGGGATGCGGTCGAGCTGAGGCTGCAGGACTGGCTGTTCTGGATGGGCCATTCCGGACGGAGTGTTCCGGACGGAGTGCGCGAGATCGCGGACGCCCGTGGCGATGTGGCCCAAGCGCCTTTTATCCGCGGCTGTTCGCTGATCAGGGGCGGGGCCGCGGTGGTCGCTCAGGGCCGTCGATCAACACGGTTCGATACCAGCCATTTACGCCGACAGCACCGGCTGCCGGTGACGATGTTGTCGCATGATGTGGCACCACACAGCGCTGCCTCCTACTAGATTGTCAAAGCACCACAAGACCGATCATGGTCTGCCCTGCATCGTTCATCAGCTGTCATTCGGCAGTCGGTCACCACGAAACATCCTGGTGAACACCATGTCCAGGCAGGCTGTCGGTCCGCACCACCGCGCACGGCCGGGCTGACAGTGCTGGACGGTCGCGACGTTCGCAGTAGTACCTGACCTGATCCGGTTGTCCGGGGATCCCCACCCCCCGGCCGAGAGTATGAGGCACGTTCTGTGAAGGTTCGTACGAGGCGGTCGGCCACCCTGATCTCCGGGGTACTGGCGGCGGTGCTGCTGGCGGGTTGCGGCTCCGAGGACCAGATCTGGCCATTCGAGAGCAAGGACAGGATGGTCGTCGGCATGTCCGACGACATCCTGGCGACCGATCCGGCCGCGGGGTACGACCCGGGGTCCTGGTTGCTGTTCAACAACGTCTTCCAGTCACTGCTGAGTTTCCCGCCCGGGGGGTCCATCCCTGTGCCGGAGGCCGCCGACGAGTGCGGCTTCTCGGACGGCAGCAGGACCTACACCTGCACCCTGCGCGACGGGCTGAAGTTCAGCAACGGCCACAGCCTCACCTCGGCGGACGTCAAGTACTCCTTCGACCGGGCGATCAAGATCAACGACCCGGCGGGCCCGGCGCCGCTGCTCTCCACCATCTCGTCGATCAGGACCCCGGACGACAAGACCGTCGTATTCCGCCTCAAGGTGCCCGACGCGACATTTCCCAGCAAGATCGCATCGGGTGCCGGCTCCATCGTGGACCGCCGGGTATATCCCAAGGACAGTCTCCTCAAGGGCGGCGAAACGGTCGGCTCCGGTCCCTACAAGCTGGACTCCATAGACAAGTCGGAAGCCGTCTTCTCCGTCTATTCCGGGTACCACGGAACCGCCGAGGTGAAGAACTCCGGCGTGACGATGAAACTCTTCCGGGGAAACCAGCAGGCGCTCAAGACAGCTCTGGAGAAGGACGAGGTCGACATCGCGTACCGCGGGCTGACCGCCAAGACGATCGCCGCTCTGGACACCTCGCCCAGCGCTGAGAAGGACGGCATCGACGTGGTCCAGGGGAGCAGCGCGGAAGTCCAGCACATGGTCTTCAACGTCGCCGACCCCGTCGTCGGCAAGCTCGCCGTGCGCAAGGCCATCGCCTATCTCGTCGACCGATACGCCCTGGTCAGCGAGGTCTACCAGTCCACGGCGACGCCGCTCTACTCGATCGTCCCGGTCGGAATCACCGGGCACGGCAACTCCTTCTTCAACACGTACGGCGACAGCCCGCAGCCGCAGAAGGCCGAGGACGTCCTGAGGGAATCCGGTATCACCGACAAGGTGAAACTCACCCTCTGGTCCACTCCGAGCCGTTACGGACCGGCGACCGACGACGAACTCCGGACCATCGCCAATCAGTTGAACAAGAGCGGGCTGTTCGAGGCCCGGATGAAGTCGGTCCCCTTCGACCAGTACGAGAAGGGCATCGCCGAAGGCAAGTACGGCGTCTACGTCAAGGGCTGGGTGCCCGACTATCCCGACCCCGACAACTTCACCCAGCCGTTCTTCGGCGACGGAAATGTCCTGTCGAACAATTTCGAGAACAGTGACATAACCAAACAGATCATCCCGCAGACCTCGTCGATGACCGACCGCGCGAGCACCCGGCAGGCGTTCATCAAGTTGCAGGACATCGTGGCGCGTCAGGTGCCGCTCCTGCCGCTCTGGCAGGGCAAGCAGTACGCGGTCGCCAACGAGAACGTCCGGGGCCTGCAGAACTGTCTGGACACATCGACCGTTTTCCGGTTCTGGGAGCTCAGTACTGCGTCCTAGGACACGACTCAGGACACGGCCTCGTACCCCTCCCGGCGAGCTCAGGTGGTCGGCCGGGGCTCGTCCGGTGCGGCCGTGGTGAGACGGGCCGCCGATTCGATCGTGGCGCGGGCCTCGCGTTCGGTGAGGCCGGTGCGGACGGCGGCGTCGGTGAGGGCGTCCGCCAGGGCGTCGCCGTAGCCGTGTTCGTAGGCGCGGCAGGCCGCCCAGAAGAGCCGTGCGTTGCGTTGGCCCTCCCGTGCCGCGAGGACGAAGCGGACCAGCCCCCGGCCCTGGTCGGGCCGCCCCGTGCTGTGCCGGCGGCGCGCCGGAGGCATGAGCAGGTGCAGGAGCGCGCGGGGGCAGGGCGCCGGAGGCAGACCGGCGGTGCCCGGGGCGAGTCGGTAGCGGCCGTGCGGGGTGACCGAGCCGGGGCCCACCAGGTAGCCGCCGGCGCCCCGGATGTCGATGCCCGGGGCGAGGCGGCTCGCGGAGTTCGGTACGGGGACGCCGGGCGGGCCGGTCAGCCAGAGGTGCCGCCCGCCGCTGGGGGTGAGGACCGTGACGGTCGGCGGGATCGTGAACAGGTGGTGCAGGGCCAGCCGCCGGAGCGATGCGGCGGAGTCGCCGCCCGCGGTGCCGACGTCCAGGTCGATGCCGATGAGGTGGTGCGGGGGCCGGCCGCAGGCGATGCCGTAGCCGGTGGCCCAGGGGGCGGCGGCGAAGAGGGCCCGTACGGCGGCCGGGTCCGTGGTGGCGTCGTGGACACCGTGGCCGGGAAGGCCGCACGCACCCCGGCAGCTGAGCCGACGGTCGTCGTTCCGGTGCGGGGAGGGCAGAGCGGGCAGCTTGCGGGCGGTCAGCGGGATGACGGGGAGCCCGCGCTCGGCGGCGGAGAGCGCATGGGCGAGGGCCAGGGTGGCGGTCTGCCGGTCGGTGATGGCCATGGTTCTATTTTCGTTCAGGTGTTCGAAAAGGGGAAGGGGGTGTGGCCCCGGCGGGCCGCTCGCCGGAACGCTTCTTCCCTTGGGGGGTACGGGGTCGGGCGGTCCGGAGGTTCCCCGGCGGATTCCCGGTGGGGCGCGGATGGGATGTGAGCTGGGGCTTTGGGGCGCGCAAAGGTTTATCAGCGCTTCCTCACGCCTGCGGGGGAATCGGATCGCATGGGTGGTTCGCCGGGGAATCGGTGGGCAACTCTGGTCTCGCGACGTCGTGACCAACACCGGGGTGGTCGGCCAACTGCCTCGGAACAAGCCGTACTTCCGGTTCCTGGAGGAATTGACATGGCAAGCATCCGTACCGCTCGTGCCCTCGCAGCTGTTGCCGCTCTGCCCCTCGCCGCCGCGCTCTTCGGCGGTGTGGCCCAGGCCGACAGCGGCTCGTTCGCGAACGACGGATCGAACGCGGCTGTTGCCACGGTCGTCGGCAGCGGCGTCGGCGGCAACAACTCCGGCAACTCGTCCACGTCCCAGCAGCAGGCCGTCGGCTCCGGAGCGTCGAACCGGAGCAACTCCGCGCAGGTGAACGGCTCGGGATTCACCGTGGTCGACCAGCACAACGACAACGTCACGGTGAACTTCACCAACCTCTGGTGAGCCGTGGCCGGTCATGGGCCGGTCGGGGGGTCGGGCCGGGATCGGCTGGAGAACGGTCCGCGCGAGGGTGCTTCGGCGCCCTCCCGCGGGCCGTTTCGCGTTGCCCGGGCAAGAGGTGCGTGTGGGGCCGGCGCGCGCGGTCGGACCGCGGCGGGGTGTTGCCGGCAATCGGCCTCGGCGTCAGCCGGCCTCGGTATCGGCATTGGCATCGGCCTTGACAGTCCGCCCAGATCTGACGGACAGTCAGAAACTCTGATCCGTACGCCAAGTGTCCGGGAGGAAGCCGCTGTGCACCTCGCCCAGACGGAACGTCAGCGACAGCTGCGCGCCGAACTCCGCACGTACTTCCGCGAGGTGATGCCCGGGAGGGGCGCGGGGGCGGCCCCTGGGGACGGGGACCCGGACGGGCAGCGGCGAGTGCTGCGCAGGATCGGCGCCGACGGGATGCTCGGGCTCGGCTGGCCCGTCGAGTACGGCGGTCAGGGGCGCGGCGCCGACGAGCAGTTCATCTTCTTCGACGAGGCGTACCGGGCGGGGGCACCCGTCTCGATGGTCACCCTCAACACCGTCGGCCCGACGCTCATGAAGTACGGGACCGACGAGCAGAAGGCGTACTTCCTGCCCAGGATCCTCAGCGGCGACCTCGTCTTCGCCATCGGCTACAGCGAGCCCGAGGCCGGTACGGATCTCGCCTCGATGCGCACCAGGGCGGTGCGGGACCGCGCGGACACCTCCCGCCCGGACGGCGCCGGGCGCGACGATCACTGGGTGATCGACGGGCAGAAGATCTTCACCAGCAACGCCCAGAACGCGGACTGGATCTGGCTCGCCTGCCGTACGGATCCGGACGCGCCCAAGCATCAGGGCATCTCGATCATCCTTGTCCCGACCGACTCCCCCGGGTTCGCCTGGACACCGATCGAGACCGTGGGCGGGCTCACCACGACATCCACCTACTACGACGGGGTACGGGTGCCCGCCACCAATCTGGTGGGTCCGGAGAACGGCGGCTGGGGACTGATCACCAATCAGCTGAACCATGAACGGGTGGCCCTCGCCGCGATCGGAATGCAGGCCGAGGACTTCTACGAGGCGGCCCTCGCCCACGCCCGCACCCCCGACCCCGTCACCGGCAGGCGCCCGGCCGACGAGCCGTGGGTACGCGGCCGGCTGGCCGAGGCGTATGCCCGGCTGGCGGCGACGCGCCTGCTCAACTGGCGTCTGGTGGGGGACGTCGGGGCGGGCTCGCCGGCCCCCGGCGAGGCGAGCGGCGTGAAGTTCGCGGGGACCGAGAGCGCCGTCGAGGTGTACCGGATGTGCCAGGAGATCACCGGGGAGGCGGGCATGGTGCGGGGCGGCTCGCCCGGCTCCTTCGGGGACGGGGAGCTGGAGCGGATGAACCGGGCGGCGCAGATCAACACCTTCGGGGGCGGAGTGAGCGAGGTACAGCGGGAGATCGTCGCGACGATGCGGCTCGGCATGAAGCGGGGCAGGCGGTGACGGCCGGGAGGGAAGCGCCCGACGGGCCGGACGGGCTCCACGGGCGGCTCAAGGAGTTCGAGGGGCGGGCGGCGGCAACCGCGGGCACCGGCAAGGACCCGGTCAACGAGCCGATGATCAGGCACTGGTGCGAGGCGATGGGGGACGACAACCCCGCGTACTGGGGGCCGGACGCGGTCGCTCCGCCGACGATGCTCCAGGCGTGGACGATGGGCGGACTGTCGGGGCACACCGACCGCTCCGAGGCGTACGAGGAACTCTTCGGCCTGCTCGACGGCGCGGGATACACCTCGGTGGTCGCGACCGACTGCGAGCAGGAGTACCTGCGGCCGCTGCGGCCGGGGGACCGGATCACGTTCGACGCGGTCATCGAATCGGTCTCGGGGCGGAAGACCACAAAGCTGGGGACGGGCTATTTCGTCACCACGCGCATGGACGTGCGGGCGGACGGCGAACCCGCCGGGACGCACCGCCTCCGGATCCTCAAGTACGCCCCGGCCGCGCCGAAGCCGACCGCTCCGAAGCCGGCAGCGGCGGAACGGGCGGCGGAACGGTCGGTGCGCGACGGCGGCCGGAGCCTGCGCCCGAGGCCGGTGATCAACCGGGACAACGCCGGGTTCTGGCAGGGCGTCGCCGAGCACCGGCTGCTGATCCAGCGGTGCGTCGGATGCGGCACGCTGCGCTTCCCCTGGCTGCCCGGCTGCAACGCGTGCGGCTGCCAGGAGTGGGACACGGTCGAGGCGAGCGGCGGGGGCACCGTCTTCAGCCATGTGGTGATGCACCACCCGTCCTTCCCCGCCTTCGGCGCCGACGGGGCGGGCGGGCCGTACGCCGTGGCGCTGATCGAACTGGCCGAGGGGGTGCGGATGATCGGCAATGTGGTCGGTGTGCCGTACGACAAGGTACGGACGGGCCTGCCGGTGCGGCTGGAATTCCTGCGTACAGACCCTGAGTTGGAGCTTCCGGTCTTCCGGGGAGGCGAGGGCTGAGATGGATTTCGCACCCACCGAGGAGCAGACCGCGGCACAGGGGCTCGCGGCGCGGATCTTCGGTGATCTGTCGACGCCCGAGCGCCTGGCCGTGGCCGGCACGGGGACGGACGCCGAGCTGTGGAAGGAGCTCTGCACGGCCGGACTGACCGCGGCCGTCGAGGAGACCGGGCTGCTCGGCCTGGTGCTCCTGCTGGAGGAGCAGGGGCGCACGACGGCGCAGGTGCCGTTCGCGGCGAGCTGTGTGTACGGGCTGCTGGCCGTCGCCGGGCACGGCACGGACGAACAGCGGGAGCGGCTGCTGCCCACGCTCGGGGACGGTACGGCCGTCGCCACCGGGGCCTTCCCGGCACGCGGAGGCATCCGGGCGGACGAGGGCGGCCGGCTGAGCGGCAGCGTGCCGTACGTGCCGTGGCTGCGGGACGCGGATCTCGTCCTGGTCCCGGACCGGGAGCGGCGGCTGTGGATCGTCCGGGCCGGTGATCCCGGTGTGCTGACCGAGCCGGTGGAGACCACCGCGCCGTGGTCGGCGGCGCGGCTCGTCCTGGACGGGGCGTACGGGGAGCGGCTCGGCGGCGCCGGGGCGTACGAGGCGGTGCTGGCGACGGGCCGGACGGCGTTCGCCGGAATGCAGGCCGGGGTGTGCGCCGGCTCACTGGCCCGCGCCGTCGCCCACACGAACACCCGTGAGCAGTTCGGGCGCCCGCTCTCCACCAAGCAGGGCGTGCTGCTGCGGGCCGCCGACGCCCATATGGACACCGAGGCGATCCGGGTCACCGCGTACGAGGCGGCCTGGCGCCATGACGCGGGGCTGCCGTACGGGCACCAGGCGCTGACCGCGGCCTGGTGGGCGTCGGAGGCCGGAAAGCGGGTGGTGCACGCCGGACAGCATCTGCACGGCGGCACGGGCGCGGACCTGGACCACCCCGTGCACCGCCACTTCCTCTGGGGGCGGCAGCTCGACGCCTACCTGGGATGCGGCAGCGAAGTGCTCCAGGAACTCGGTGAGGCGCTGGTGAAGGAGGGCACGGAGTGAAGGTGAAGGCCGGTGACGAGCTCGCGCCGCTGGAGATCGCGGTGACCCGCACCCTGATCGTGGCGGGCGCGATCGCCTCCCGCGACTACCAGGACGTGCACCATGACGCGGAACTCGCCCGGGAGAAGGGCTCCCCGGACATCTTCATGAACATCCTGACGACCAACGGCCTGGTCGGCAGGTACGTCACCGACCGCCTCGGCCCGTCGGCCGTGCTCCGCAGGGTCGCGATCAGGCTGGGCGCACCCAACTACCCCGGGGACACCATGGTCCTGAGCGGCACGGTCACCGCCGTCGCGGACGACGGGACGGCCGAGGTGGCCGTCGTCGGGTCCAACGGCCTGGGCAGGCACGTCACCGGCACGGTGACCGTCGGCGTCGCGCGGGGGGCGGCATGAGTGTGCGCAGGGCCGATTCGCTCGGCGGCAAAGCGGCGGTCGTGGGGATCGGCGCGACCGAGTTCTCCAAGGACTCCGGACGCAGCGAACTGAAGCTGGCCGTCGAGGCGGTGCGGGCCGCCCTCGACGACGCCGGGCTGACCCCCGCCGATGTGGACGGCCTGGTCACCTTCACCATGGACACCAGCCCGGAGATCACCGTCGCCCAGGCCGCCGGAATCGGTGAGCTGTCGTTCTTCTCCCGCGTCCACTACGGCGGCGGGGCGGCCTGCGCCACCGTCCAGCAGGCGGCCCTCGCCGTGGCGAGCGGGGTGGCCGACGTGGTGGTTTGCTACCGGGCGTTCAACGAGCGCTCCGGGCGCAGATTCGGCTCCGGCGTGCAGCAGCGGGAGCCCACCGCGGAGGGCACGGCGCTCGGCTGGAACCTGCCCTTCGGGCTGCTCACCCCGGCCTCCTGGGTCGCCATGGCCGCCCAGCGCTATCTCCACGCCTACGGGCTGACGCCGGACGTCTTCGGCCATGTCGCGGTCACCGACCGCCGCCATGCCGCCCGGAACCCCGCGGCGTACTTCTACGGGAAGCCGATCACCCTGGCCGACCACGCGGCGTCGCGGTGGATCGTCGAACCCCTGCGGCTGCTCGACTGCTGCCAGGAGACCGACGGCGGGCAGGCGATCGTCGTCACCAGCGCCGAGCGGGCCCGGGACCTGCGGCGGCCGCCCGCCGTGATCGTGGCCGCCGCACAGGGGGCCGGGCGGGCGCAGGAGCAGATGACGAGCTTCTACCGCGACGACCTGACCGGCCTGCCGGAGATGGGAGTGGTCGCCCGGCAGCTCTGGCGCAGCTCGGGCCTCTCCCCCTCCGACATCGATGTGGGGATCCTCTACGACCACTTCACTCCCTTCGTCCTGATGCAGCTGGAGGAGTTCGGCTTCTGCGCGCCGGGCGAGGCGGCCGGCTTCGTCGCGGCCGACGCGCTGCCCCTGAACACGCACGGGGGCCAGCTGGGGGAGGCGTATCTGCACGGGATGAACGGCATCGCGGAGGCGGTCCGGCAGGTCCGCGGCACGTCGGTGAACCAGGTGTCCGGGGCGGCCAGGACCCTGGTCACGGCGGGCACCGGCGTACCCACCTCGGGTCTGATCCTCGGCACCGACGGCTGAGCGGGCCCGGCCCGGGGCGGCGTCCGCGGCCGGCCGGGACGTCAGGGGGCGCCCCTGAGCCCTGAAGACGACGACTCCACCTACAGGAGGTGGAGCAGGCCCTACCCCTACACCCTGAGGCGGACGCGCTTTCGGGACCTGGGGCCGATCCCCGGAGCGGCGCCCGCTCCTAGCGTGGAGCCATGACCACGCCAGTCTGCACGGGCAGCTCCGGGGGAGCCGCCACCACCGGACACGCGCCGCACACGCCGTACCCGGTGCACGCGTCGCACACCCTGCACACCACAGCGCACGGCTCACACGGCCAGCACGGCCCGCAGAGCACCCACGTGCCGCTCGGGCCGCGCGCCGTACGCACCTCGTACGCCCCGCGGACTCCGTACGCCCCCTATCCGTCGTTCTCCTCGTTCGTCCGGGCGAGAGGGCCCGTGCTGCTGCGGGCCGCGCGCTCGCTCACCGCCAACCCGAGCGATGCCGAGGACCTGCTGCAGACCGCGCTCACCAAGACATACGTCGCCTGGGAGCGGATCGAGGACCACCGGGCGCTCGACGGCTATGTCCGCCGGGCCCTGCTGAACACCCGGACCTCGCAGTGGCGCAAGCGCAAGGTCGACGAGTTCGCCTGTGACGAGCTGCCCGAGCAGGAGGCCGTTCCGGCCCCCGACCCGGCCGAGCAGCAGACCCTGCACGACGCCATGTGGCGTGCGGTGCTGAAGCTGCCGGACCGGCAGCGGGCGATGGTCGTCCTGCGCTACTACGAGGACCTGAGCGAGGCCCAGACGGCCGAGGTGCTCGGCGTGTCCGTCGGCACCGTGAAGAGCGCGGTGTCCCGGGCGCTCGGCAAGCTCAGGGAGGACCCGGAGCTGGCTCCGGTGCGATGACCCCGGGGCGGTGACAGCGTGCCGGCCGGGCCTGATTTTGCCGAACGACACCGAATCGTACTCCCGGAACTAGTGACATACCGAACGGTATGTGGGCAGAATCAGCGCAACCTTACTGCCGCGTAGCGCCCACCGGGAGGACGCCGTGCTGAGCACCATGCAGGACGTACCGCTGACAGTCACCCGCATCCTCAACCACGGGATGAGCATCCACGGGAAGTCACAGGTGACGACCTGGACCGGCGAACCCGAGCCGCAGCGGCGCAGCTTCGCCGAGATCGGCCGACGGGCGACGCAGCTCGCGAACGCGCTGCGCGACGAGCTCGGTGTCGTCGCCGACCAGCGGGTGAGCACCCTTCTGTGGAACAACGCCGAGCACGTCGAGGCGTATCTCGCGATCCCCTCGATGGGAGCGGTGCTCCACACGCTCAACCTCCGGCTCCCGGCCGAACAGCTGATCTGGATCGTCGGGCACGCCGACGACAAGGTCGTCATAGTCAACGGCTCCCTGCTGCCGCTGCTCGCGCCGCTCCTCCCCCAGCTGACGTCGGTCGAGCACGTGATCGTCACGGGGCCGGGCGACCGTTCGCTCCTCGACGGGGCGACGCCCCGGGTGCACGAGTACGAGGAGCTGATCGCCGGCCGCCCGACCGACTTCGACTGGCCCGAGCTGGACGAACGCCAGGCCGCCGCCATGTGCTACACCTCCGGCACCACCGGCGAGCCCAAGGGTGTCGTCTACTCCCACCGCTCCATCTACCTGCACTCCATGCAGGTCAACATGTCCGAGTCGATGGGCCTGACCGACAAGGACACCACGCTGGTGGTGGTCCCCCAGTTCCATGTGAACGCCTGGGGGCTGCCGCATGCGACGTTCATGTCCGGCGTCAACATGCTCATGCCGGACCGGTTCCTCCAGCCCGTCCCGCTCGCCGAGATGATCGAGCGCGAGAGGCCGAGCCACGCCGCCGCCGTCCCCACCATCTGGCAGGGACTGCTCGCCGAGGTCACCGCCCGCCCGCGCGACCTCAGCTCCATGGCCCGCGTCACCATCGGCGGCGCCGCCTGCCCGCCCTCCCTCATGGAGGCGTACGACAAGCTCGGCGTCCGCCTCTGCCACGCCTGGGGCATGACGGAGACCTCGCCGCTCGGCACCATGGCCAACCCGCCCGCCGGTCTGACCGAGGAGGAGGAATGGCCCTACCGCGTCACCCAGGGCCGCTTCCCGGCCGGCGTCGAGGCGCGGCTGGTCGGCCCCGGCGGCGAGCACCTGCCGTGGGACAACGAGTCGGCCGGTGAGCTGGAGGTGCGCGGCCCCTGGATCGCCGGGGCCTACTACGGGGGTGCGGACGGCGAGCCCCTGCGCCCCGAGGACAAGTTCAGCGAGGACGGCTGGCTGAAGACCGGTGACGTCGGCGTGATCAGTGAGGACGGCTTCCTCACGCTCACCGACCGGGCCAAGGACGTCATCAAATCCGGCGGCGAGTGGATCTCCAGTGTCGCGTTGGAGAACGCCCTGATGGCGCACCCCGATGTGGCCGAGGCGGCGGTCGTCGCCGTCCCGGACGAGAAGTGGGGCGAGCGCCCGCTGGCCACCGTGGTCCTCAAGGACGGCGCGAGCGCCGACTACGAGGCGCTGCGGGCCTTCCTCGTCACGTCCGGCATCGCCAAGTGGCAGCTGCCGGAGCGCTGGACGATCATTCCGGCCGTGCCGAAGACCAGCGTCGGCAAGTTCGACAAGAAGGTGCTCCGCAGGCAGTACGCGGAGGGCGAGCTGGACATCACCCGGCTCTGACCCGCCCGTGGGACGCGACGGGGGCGGTACGGAATCTTCCGTACTGCCCCCGCCGTTTCTTCCCTACCGCGTCCGCGGTTTCTTCCGTACCGCCCCGGCCGTTTCTTCCGTACCGCCCCGGCCGTCGGCCGTGGCTCAGTTCGTACCGATCTTCGCGAGCAGATCGACGATGCGGGACTGGACCTCTTCGCTCGTGGACCGCTCGGCCAGGAAGAGCACGGTCTCGCCCGAACTGAGCTTCGGCAGCTCCGAACCGTGCATGTCGGCGGAGGTGTAGACGACCAGCGGAGTCCGGTTCAACTGACCGTTCGCGCGCAGCCAGTCGACGATTCCGGCCCGGCGGCGGCGCACCTGCATCAGGTCCATCACCACCAGATTGGGCCGCATCCGGGTGGCGAGCGACACCGCCTCGCTGTCGGTGGAGGCCTGTGCCACCTGCATGCCGCGGCGTTCCAGGGTCTCCGTCAGCGCCAGCGCGATCTCCTCGTGCTCCTCGATCAACAGCACCCGGGGCGGATGCTGTTCGCTGTCGCGCGGGGCGAGCGCCTTGAGGAGCACGGCGGGGTCGGCGCCGTACGCAGCCTCCCGCGAGGCCTGGCCCAGGCCCGCCGTCACCAGCACCGGAACCTCGGCCGCCACCGCCGCCTGACGCAGCGACTGCAGGGCCTTGCGGGTGATGGGGCCGGTCAGCGGATCGACGAAGAGCGCGGCGGGGAACGCCGCGATCTGGGCGTCGACCTCCTCGCGCGAGTGCACGATCACCGGCCGGTAGCCGCGGTCGCTCAGCGCCTGCTGGGTGGAGACATCGGGCGCGGGCCAGACGAGCAGCCGGCGCGGGTTGTCCAGCGGCTCCGGGGGCAGCTCGTCGTCGACCGGCCGGGGCGACGGACGGTTGGCGACCTCGACCGCGCCACCCGGACCGTCCAGCGGCTCCGGACCCTCGGCGCCCTCGTCGGGGGCCCCTATCGCGTACGCGCGTCCCTCGGCCTCCGGGGCGGAGAGCAACTGCCCCGCACCCGGGCCCTGCGCGGGGCCGGTCGGGCCGGTCTGCGTCCCACCGGCGGGGGCGGAGGCGGGCGGGGCCGGCGCCGACGGCGCGGCCTGCGGGGTGCGCTCGCCCTCCGGCGGCGCGGCGAGCTTGCGGCGCCGTCCGGCACCGCCGAGCGTCTGGCTCTGCTGGTGCGCGATGTGCTGGGCGAAGGGCACGCCCTGTCCGAGCGTCCGCACGCTGAACGCGCGCCCCTGCGTCGAGTCCGACGAGCCGCCGGGCATCGGGGCTTCCGCGGGCAGCGGCTGCCTACGCGCGTCCGCCACGGGCGCGATGTCCTGCGGATGGCCCTCCGCGCTCTCCGGGCTCTCCGCGGAACCTGCGGCGGCCGCGACTGCCGTGGTGCCGGTGGCGTGCGTGGTCTGTCCGGCAGCGGGCCGCTCCGCACCGTCGACGGGCAGGTCGTCGGCCTGCTCGGGCCGGGGCTGCTCCTCGGGCCGGCCGGCCTGCTGGGGCGCCTCGGAGTGGCGGGCCCGGCGACGGCCGGTCGGTACGGGATGCGCCTGGGGCGGTGTGTGGTCGTCGCCCGGTGCGACGCGTACGGCGTCATGGCGTCCCGGCAGCGAGGCGTCCGCCTCGACGGCCGTGGCCGGGGAACGGTCGG